>JBKJSR010000291.1:0-9012 GCA_046594355.1 Bryobacter sp. | reverse complement strand
TGATGCGGTCGTTTTGGCGCAAGCCAGCATGGCCTCCGCCGCGAGTCTTCTCACACACCGGGAAGTGCCGGTCCTGAGTAGTCCAAGACTTGGCGTAGCCGAAGCAATCAGGAGGATGGCGGCTTCGGCATAAGGCAGCCAAAGCCGCTACTGCTTGATGATCGTGCCATCGCGGCGGCGCACTTCGCCCCATCCTCCATTGAGGTCCTTCCGCTCACCCGTTTCGCCAAAGCCAAACGGATACTTCGCAGCGGCCTTCTCATCCACTTCGATGCCCCAGCCGGGCGCTTCGTTCACGTACATGTAGCCGTTCTGCAAAGTCGGGCAGCCCGAAAAAACTTCCTGCACTCTGGGGCTGAACGCCGAGTATTCCTGAATGCCGAAATTCGGAATCGTCAGGTCGAGCGAGGCATTGGCCGCATGACCGATCGGCGACACATCACCCGGACCATGCCAGGCAGTGCGCACATTAAAGGCCTCGCAAAGCGCGGCCAATTTACGGCCGGGCGTAAGCCCGCCAATCATCGAGAGGTGAACGCGAATATAGTCGATCAGGCGTTCGCTGATCAGGTCCATCCATTCGAGCGGATGCGTAAACAGTTCACCCATCGCCAGCGGTGTCGTCGTGTGTTCGCGGATGCGCCGGAACCACGCCACGTCTTCCGGGCTGACCGGATCTTCCCAGAAGTACAGCTTGAACTGCTCAATGTCTTTGCCCATCTGCAGTGCCTGTGAGGGGTGGATGCGTTCATGGGTATCGTGCAGGATCTGAATCTCGTCACCGAGTTCTTTGCGCGCCGCTTCAAAGAGTTTGATCGTGCGGGCGATATAGGCGTTGGGGTCGTAGAACGGCGCTTTATGCAACACCGAGGATGGCGCTTGTGTATTGCCCCTGCCTGCCCCGTAGGAGGCCTGGCCTGGAGTTCCCACCTGGATGCGGACGTAGCGTTGACCATCGGCAATCAGCTTCTTGGCCTGATCGAGGCACTCGGAAATTTCCGAGCCGGAAGCGTGCCGGTAAGTATCCACGGCCTCGCGAACTTTGCCACCCAAAAGTTGATAGACGGGCATGCCGGCCTGGCGGCCCTTGATATCCCACAGCGCCTGATCCACACCCGACACGGCGTTGTTCAATACCGGCGAATTGCGCCAATAGCTGGAGTTGTAATTTGCCTGCCAGATGTCGTCGATGCGGTCCGCCGGCCTGCCGATCAAAAAGGGTTTCAGGTAACGCTTCACGGCTTCGACCACCAGATCGGCACGCTGCGAGTAAGTGGCGCAGCCATAGCCATAGAGGCCGTCCTGATCGGTGATGATCTTCACGACCACCAGACGGAGCCCGGCCGGTGCGGTCGCGATCACTTGAACATCTTTGATCTTGGGGCTGGGCATGCCCCTGCGGGCCTGCCAGGCGAGAGCTTCGGCCGGTACATACGAGGCCAGTGCAAGTTTCATCAGTTCGCGGCGATTCATGGCGTTTAGGTCTTCTCCTGGGATAGCGTGCGCTTCAGCGTCTCGAGTTGCTCCTGCAGCTTGCGGCTGCGGGATACGAGGCTCACTACGTAGATCGCGAGGATAAACCACGCCGCCGCGAAGCCGTAGAACATGTAGGTGAAATTACGTTGGTCCATATGTGTTAGTGAAAAGCGCGTTCCTAAATTATCACAAAGTCAGTTGGCTGTTCCGGGGTCGTCGACCGGGATCAGTTCCAGCTCTTCGATGCAGTTGAAATCACGGTGGTTTCGGATGAGAAGCGGGATCTGATAGCGAAGGGCAGTCGCGGCAATCCAGGCATCCTGCTCACTGATCGAGCGGCTTGATCTTCTAGATAACAGCTTCAAACTGGAGCGGATCTCGCAGGTCTATTCATCGGGAAATAGAGTCACGAAATCAGCGAGATAAGTTCGCAGCGAAGTTTCCCTCGCATTGCCCCATTGGTTCCGCTTCGGCCAGGCTAGCAATTCGGAAAGAGTCATGAATGAGATCGCGGGCAAGGCATACCGGCTTATAATCGCGGAATAGATTGCGCCAATTTGATCGTTTGGACGGAACAGCGCTGAAATGATATTCGTGTCGAGTCGGGCTACTTCCACGGTTCGCGAGGCGAGGCTTTTGACTCTCCACGTATTTCTTTGAGCCTTTGATCAAACTCGCGAACTTCTTCAACGGTCACAAGGCCAACCGGATATTTGGTCCAATCGATAGGCTTCGCCTTATCGATTCCAGGAATCTGCAGGTTGTGCGGTTCGTAATTATCGGGATCGATGATCTTCGCCACTAGCCGCAGTCTACCTTGAGTAAATCAGCCGCCGCAGGCCTTCGATCTCGCGTCGCGTCTCTTCCTGGCGAAAGCGCACACCAACCAGCACGACCGCCAGCAAGAGCAGCGCAATCCAGTTCTGATAAATCATCGATTCCATCGCCGGATCGGTATTGCCACCGCCGGTGCGGAAGCTCAGTATGGCCCCAGGATGCTGTGTCCGCCACCAGTCGATCGCTTTGTAAGTAATTACAACACTCGCAAAGGCAAAGATACTCAGCACACCCGTCACCCGCAATCGTTCGCCCGGATCGTCGATCATCTTGCGCATCATCAGGTAGCCGGCATAGGTGAGCGCCGTGATGAAGGCCCAGGTCAGCCGTGCGTCCCAAGTCCACCAGATGCCCCAGATAATCTTAGCCCAGATCATACCGGTAACAAGACCGATCAGCGTGAACGCCAGCCCCACCTCGGTAGCGGCAACGGCAAACGAATCGCCCTTGAAATTTTTCTTCCAGATCGCATAAGAACTCGCAACCCCGCTAACAAGAAAGCAGGTGAAACAGGTGAACCAGCTCGGGATATGGAAAAACATGATGCGATAGATCGCACCTTGCGCGGCCTCGTCCGGGAGCACCATAAACATCGTGTACAGGTTGCGGACCAGGTACAGGGCGCTGGCCAAACCAGCGGCGAGCAACAATTTGTCGGTCATGTGGATCTGCCTTTAGTCTACTAAGATCGTATCGATCAGCCCGATCGAGAGAGTCGTAAAAATCACGTCAAAGCCAACCAGCAGCCGCACCCAGATCAGGTCGTCGCCGCTCGGCACTTCACCACGCGCAATCAGATTCGTCAACCGCATCGCCGCCGCCAAAGCGGGAATGATCATCGGATACACAATCACCGGCAGCATCAATTCGCGCAGCCGCAAGTTCACCGTCATCGCCGCAAAGACGGTACCAAGTATCGCGATCGCCCACGTGGTCAACAAACAAACACCCAACAGCCAGAGCGGAAGCTGAAAGAGATTGATGTCATAGAGCAGGCTGAAAACGGGCAGGCATACGACCTCTACCGTAAGAATGAAAAGCATGTTGGCAAATGCCTTCCCCAGCAGCAAGGCGGAAGCCGGAATCCGGCACGCGAGCAGAATATCGAGGCAGTCGTTCGCCTGTTCCCGCACAAAGCTGCGATTGACGAGCAGCACCCCCGAAAACGCGAACAGGATCCAAAGCAAACCGCCCGTGATCTCCTTGATCTGCTCACTGGTGGGATCGATGGCGAAGCTGAACAGGATCAGCACCACGAGCGCAAAGGCGAGCGAAGCGTTCAATGCCTCCTTGCCCCGGAACTCCATGCGCACATCCTTCAAAAAAATCATCCAGGCATGACGCAGCATCATGTAGCTTCTCCATAATTGCGGTAAAGCCAGTTACTATCGCCCAGCATTTCTTCGGGACGAGGCCCAAAGTAGGCCAGCTTGCCGCGCTCGAGAAACAGAATTCGCGAAGCCAGAGTCATCGCCTCGGGAATCTGGTGCGTAGAAACTACGATCGTCGCTTTGCGCGCCAGCGCTTCAGCCAAAAGTGTCTGCAACAGTACCGTCGATTTGTCGTCTAGAGAAGTAAAAGGTTCGTCCAGCAGCAGTAATTCCGGCTCCCCCATAAAGGTGCGGGCCAGCGCGAGTCGCTGTCTCATGCCACGCGAATACTCGCGCAACGGCGCGTTCGCCACCTCAAAAAGATTCACCTTTCTGAGCCAAGCATCGACATCGATTGCCATAGGACTCAGCCCCGCGAAAAATTGCAGATTCTCCCGCGCACTCAACTCGTCATACACTCCGATACCATGTCCCAGCAGACTGATGCGGCTTGCCACCTTAAGCTTGCCATCGGTGGGACGTGAGAGACCTGCCATCAATTGCAGCAGTGTCGTCTTACCCGCTCCATTACGGCCCAGCAGCGCCACGCAATCCCCAGCTTCCAGCTCAAAACTCAGTTGGCGCAAGGCGGGAAAGGTACCGAAATACTTTGAGACCTTTTGTGCAGACAGGACGCTCATCTTGCGCGATCAGGCCTGTACGGAGGGCTTCCTGAATAAGTTGAAAAAACCAAGGGCCAATGCAAACAGCGTCAGCCCTACGATCCACCAGATACGGTCGTGGATTTTTGGCGGAATCGCCTGCGGTTCGGGCATGCTGTTTTCATCGGCTTCCAGCGCACGCAGCGAACCGGTGCCGGTCACTTCGATTTCATACTCCGCCTTAGTCAGACCGTACACTTCCGCCTGCGTCTGTGGCTCCGCGCCTAAGTCTTCGAGACCCGCTCCGCTCAGCTTCACGCCACTCGGAGTCACCAGCCGAGTCTGCCCTTCTTTTTCGTTGATGGCGTGCAGAATGCGTCCCCTCAATTTTCCCGGCGACGTAAACGGCATGCTGTATTGCAGATCGAAACGAGATTCACCGGGCTTAAGCGGATAGTCGATCTTGTAAATATTAGCTGGCCCGGCGGGTTCGGGATCCTTCTTCACGGGCATGTTCCCCGGTCCCGATACACGCACCTGCAGACTAGCCCTCGCTTCAGGCGAAAGATAAAAGCGGAAGGTGCCGTTGACCGGATCCACAAAACTGTTTTTGCTCCCATTGCGGAAGATCACGCTCTCATTCAGCGAAATCTTGCCCTCCCCCGGCTCCACCAGAATCATATGCTGCACGACCTTCGCATCGCCGCCCTGGCGTGTCGTGTTGTAGATCTCAAGTTCCAGGTTCGTAGCAACTTCACCCGGACGCAGTAACTTGTTGTAAGTAACTCCATCGAAAATCGCCTGCATGAGCAGCGGCCCATCGATCCCCTGTGAAAATTGAAATTTTCCATCGGGGCCGGACTTCACGGTCCCGGCCGGCATCATTCCACCATCCCCCAGCCGCAACAGGACAATCGGAATATCCGCCGCCGCTTTGCCCGTGGTTTTGTTGATGACCGTTCCATCGATGGCCAGCAGCGAAACTGCATAACCCAACATCCACAGCATCTTCACTTCGCACTCCCCAAACTGACCTTTAGCGCATCCACTTCGGCCAGCACCTGAGCAAGTTCACCCTGCAAACTCAATTTCGATTTTGAATAGTCATCGTCCGACAACTTGCCGAGCCGCAACTCAAACTGCAGGTCGCGAAGATTCTCGTAAATACGCGCCTTGCGCTCGTCAAACACCTTGAATGGGTTCACCGGAGGCGGTTTGGGAAGATCGGATTCACGAATAAAAAGAGCAAGGGCAACTACGATGATAGTAAGCCCGATGGCAATGGCGATGATCATTTGTACGGACTAGGATTCCATTCGGTCAAGGTCTCGAGCGGCGCTGCTTTCATATTCGGCAAGCCGGGCAGGAGTTACAGCAGAGGCGGACACGGGCTTCGGCGCACGGAAGCGCTTGAGGTATACCCATATCGCAATCAACCCAAGAAACAGCGCAAAACCAGGCATGACCCAGGCGATCAGCCCAAAGCCAGTCGACTCCGGCTCAACCAGCGCCTTCAAGCCTTGTTCCTTGACGAAGCGGCCAACGATACTGGCGTCGCTCGCACCCATGGTCTGCAACTGTTTGATCTTCTGCTTGGCCGGAAAAGAATAGCCGCAGGCAATCATAGAACAGTCGCCAACCGAGTTGCGGCAGCTCCCGCACAGGCAAGCCAGCTTCGATCCAACGCGGCGAATCTCGGGCGAGACAAAGTCCATCGGGTTCTGCGCGATCGATAGCGTCGCGAGCGTGATCAGCAGCGCCAGTGTTTTAACTCTTCGCATTTGACTCCACAATTTTTGTTGCAGCGTTGCTAGTCGATCCCACGACTTCGGTCCTCGCATAGCTGTACTTAATCTTGGACGGCACCAGGCAAATCAGCGTTCCAATCAGAACCACCCAGAAGCCAGCCCACACCCAGCTCACCAGCGGAAACACGTAGGCCTGAATCACGGCGCCCTGCCCCTGCGTGGCCATCGCCGCGAAATTGAGGAATAAGTCTTCACCCATCCGGCGCCGGATCGCCACATGGCTCGCGGGCTGACGGCTCGCCTTGTAGATGCGCCGCTCAGGCTCCAGCGTATCGATCTTCTCGCCATTGACAAACACGTCGATCGACGCTTTCATCCAGGCGAAGTTATCGTTCTCTCCGTCCTTTAACTCCGTCACTTTCATCTCGTAGCGCCCAAGATTGAAGGACTTTCCCATCGACGCCTCGGTCACCAGGTCCAGATTAAAAGCAGCTCCGGTAAAGCCTACGAACATCACGACAATACCCATGTGGACCAGATACCCGCCATAGCGGCGCGTGTTGCGGTGCGTAAGCTCAACCACCGCCCTTACTAAATTCATGTTGTCTTTTTGCGCGATCGCGAGCGTCCCTTTGATGAACTCGCTAAAGATCGTCACCGTCACAAACAGGCACAGTCCAAAGCTGATCAGCGCATACTCATTGCGGATTCCCGCTCCGAATAGCGCAGCCATCAAAACAAACATGGAAACAGTTGGCCAGAAGAAATTCCGCTTGAGGCTGTCGATGGAACTGCGCCGCCAGGCGACTAGCGGACCGACACCGGTGAGGAACAAGAGAAAGAGTCCGATCGGAATGTTCACGCGGTTAAAGAAGGGCGCGTCCACACTGATCTTCTCGCCTGTCACGGCTTCGCTGATGACTGGAAACAATGTGCCCCAGAGTACGGCAAAACAGCTCGCGAGCAGCAACAGATTATTAAACAGAAAGCTCGACTCCCGGCTCACAACCGACTCGAGGTGCGACTCGCTCTTCAGGAATTCCAGACGATCCAGAATCAGCCACACCGTAGCGGCAATCGTGATCGCGAGAAACACGGCGAAGTAGTTGCCGATCTGAGAAACGCCAAACGCGTGTACGCTCTGCACCAGTCCGCTGCGCGTGAGCATCGTCCCGAAAATGCAAAGGAAAAATGTGGCCGAAACAAGCACCATGTTCCAGACCTTCATCATCCCCTTCTTCTCCTGCATCATCACGCTATGCAAAAAGGCAGTCGCGGTGATCCAGGGCAAAATGCTCGCATTCTCCACCGGATCCCATCCCCAATAACCGCCCCAGCCCAGCACATAATAAGCCCAGCCCATGCCGAGCGTAACGCCAACGGTCTGGAAAAGCCAGGTGACCAGCGTCCAGCGCCGCGTGGTGTGAATCCACTCGTCGCCGGCCTGCTTTGTGATCAGGGACGCAATGGCAAATGCGAAAGGAACAATGAAGCCGACATAGCCGAGGTAGAGCATCGGTGGATGGATCGCCATCGAAGGCGTCTGCAAGAGAGGGTTCAAACCCTGACCATCGGGCAAGGCAATGATGCCACGCCCGATCGCCCATACCTGGAAGGGAGGCACCACAAAATTGTTCAGAATCAGAAAGAAAATCTGGGTGAACATCATGATGGCAATCACCCACGGCATGATCGTCTTAAACTGTTTGCGGTTGGTCAAAACCACCACGGCCCCGTAGCAGGAAAGGATCCAGCTCCAGAACAGCAGCGAGCCTTCCTGTCCGCCCCACCACGCCGTGATCTTGTACATCAGCGGCATCGCCTTGTTTACATGGCTGCCAACATACATCAGTCGAAAGTCGCCTTCGATCAATCCATAAAGCAATAAGCCGCTTGCGGTGCTGATTAAAGCCCACACGATATAGACCGCACGCTGCGATGCCGCAACAAGAAACATGTTCTTGCGCAGTGCGCCTACAACGGCGCTGAAGAATGCGAAAATGGCCACGCAGAAGGCCAAAAGTAGAGATAACGCGCCTACGTTTTCCATTGAAAAAAAGTACTCCAGGTGCCGCTAGCTGCGGCTGGGCTTCGGGGTGTTGTAAGAGGGATCGGTGCCGGGCTTGATCTGACCGGGTTTCGCTTCGTATTTGGATGCGCACTTGGCCTGAATCTTGTTCGCATTAAAAGTGCCATCGGTATTCAGATGTCCGTCGGCGAGCGCTTGCGCATTATCGCGAAAAGTATCCGGCAACGGGTCGTTACCGGTATAGGTAACCTTCAGAGTCTGACCCTTGCTTGCGCCATCCTGTTGCACCAGGTGGAAACTCACTTCCTTGCCGGCGCGATGGATCGAACCCTTCACGACATCTCCGCCAACGCGGAGGCGTTTGCCTTGCGCCCTATCACCCATCTGCTGCAATTCGGCAACCGTCTTGTAGTAGGTCTTCGTTTCGTTGACGCCACCCACCGCTAGCCAACCGAGCGTAGCAATGACGATAGCGATGACGAGACCGAACTTCATATAGGGCTTCAAGATGATTTCCTCTGACCTAATCATATCGCCAATCAATAAACGTTGCAGTCTGGCAGAAATCAATTTCGAATGCCGACTGAAGCCGCAGTTCCATCCAAACAATTCCTCTAGCGCCTGACGGGTAAAAACAGTGTCTGCGCAATCGCCTGATTGTTCTGCGTCAACTCAAGCGCAAGGTCTCCGCTCGGCGCATCCGGAGGCACCACTACATTGAATTGATAGAGGCCTATTGATGAGCTACTCAGTCCCTGGTAGACCACGGCGGCATCAATTCCGCCCATCTTGAACGTCACCGGATATTGCAACGTGCCAATTTCCTTCGGAACCTGCCCGGCAATTGGAATATTGAAAGGAGACATGGCCCCAAAGCCCAAGCCGAAAAACACTAGCGTTTCCCCTGGACTCGCGGGAGCGGCAGCAAGCCCTGGAAGCAAGCCATTGCT
>JBKJSR010000270.1:0-4944 GCA_046594355.1 Bryobacter sp. | reverse complement strand
GGAACGCTATCCTTCTGGAAGGGAGGTCAGCTTTGCATACGATGATCCGGCGCAGGCGGTGAGTGTGAACGGACTAAATGAGCGGGATGACGAAGCAGTATGTAAAGAGCGCGAGTTATACGGGGTTTGGAGCGCTGGATGTGGTGCGTCTGAACGGGTGTTCGTAGTATGTCAACTTGTCCGCTTTTATTCACGCACATCCGGCGGTGAAGACCGGTCCGGCCACAGCCGAATTGATTTCGCCCGAGACAGTAATTTCGTATGTGGATAATTTTGTCGGTCTGCCAGCGGTTGCGACCTTCGCGTTCCCCACAACCATCACGCATCCGGGAGGCTTAGTCACAATCGCCAAGTACCAGTACGGACTCGGCGCGATTGACGAATTCACGGATCCTAACAGTCAAGTGACGAGATATGAGTATTCAGATGCACTAGACCGGTTAACAAGAATTACTCAACCGATCGGGAAAACGATCTTCGAGTACGAGCCAGCGACTAATACGGTGAGGACAAAGAAGCGACGGGTGGCCGGGCAGCACATCACGGGAGAGAGTGTGTTCGACGGTCTGGGGCGGGCGTGGCGCATCTCAAATCCATTCCGTGGAGCAGGTGCCAGCGCCTGGACGCAGAGTGTGTTTGGCGGTATGCGTACGAGCATCCACGCAAAGGCCAAGCAAGCGGCACACTTGCTGCATCGAATCAGCACTTGGTTGAAGCTATTTGTGCAGCCTGCGGAGCAGTTGGGTCATAAACCGGAATGGGGTGCCATGTTGCGACGTATCTTTCAGGATTTCGGTAAGTTTCCCTTCGATCCGGCCCCTGAAGAAAAGGCGCTCGTGCCGGTCAACTGCCGGATCTAGGATCAAGTTTGGATGGATGAATGCCGTGGATCACATTGCCTTCGGATTCATTCTGATGGCCGCGCTGGTTATATGTGGATTTTAGCGTGTGGAAGTGACAGAAGATGTTGAGATAGGAAACGTATGAAAACTTCAACTGTGAGTCCGACGGACCGCCGCGGTGTATTCGCCGTGCCGCCACTTTGTCGGCGCGAGGATGGCACCCTGGATTGGAGCGAGAACGAGAAGGTGGTGGCGCATCTCAAGGCTGGAGGCGTGAGTCGGCTGATGTATGGCGGGAATGCGTTTCTATACCATCTGCCCCTGGCTGAGTACGAGGAATTGCTTGTGTGGCTGGGTGGGCTGGATGCCGGGCTATGGTGTATTCCGAGTGTTGGGCCTTCCTTTGGGCGGCTGATGGATCAGGCTCCGTTGCTCAAGAAGCACCGCTTCCCTTGCGTGATGGCGTTGCCGTGTACGGACCCTCGGGATGCCGCGGGATTGGAACTTGGCTTGCGGCGATTTGCCGCCGCTGCGGAGACGCCGCTGATTGTTTATCTGAAAGAGGAACAGAACTTTGGCGGGGATCTGATGGCGGGGCTGGATGCTGTAGCGAAGTTGGTGCAGGACGGAATTTGCGTTGGGATCAAGTACGCGGTTGTGCGTGCGGATGCTTCGAAGGATGCTTATCTCGAGCAGCTGCTGGCGCGTGTGGACCGGCAGTATGTGATTAGCGGAATGGGCGAACGGCCCGCAATTGTGCACCTTGAGCAGTTTGAGCTGAAAGGCTTTACGTCAGGCTCTGTATGCGTGGCTCCGGCGATGACGCAACAGATTTTCGAGTGTTGCGGGAAGAGTGATTTTACGGGTGCGGCGGCGCTGCGTGAGTCGTTCTTGCCTCTTGAAGATCTGCGTGACGCCTGGGGGCCGGCGCGAGTGTTGCATGCTGCGGTGAGTCTGGCCGGAATTGCAAGGACGGGACCGATATTGCCCTTTGTGAGCGGTCTTGGGACGGAGCAGTTGGCAAAGCTGGAGCCAGTGGCAAAAGCGCTGGCGATGCATCCCACAAACGGTTAGCAAGCGAATGTCATTCTGAGCGGCCCTGCGCACGGCACGCCAAGGGATATTGCGATCCAAGGTCAGCAATTTGGCCTGATGTCGGATCGCAATGGCAAGCAGCAGCGCATCCGTGCATTGATGGTGGCCACTGAGTTTTGTGAGGTCGAAGCATTCCTCGTCCGTCAATTCCGGCTGCACGAAAAAGGAAACTCTGCCCGGTAACTCAAGAAGTTCCCGGAGTTGTTGCGCGAGATCGGACGCTGGAGTGGGGCTGGAGACTGCGGCCAGCCGACAGAGCACCCGGAAGCATCCGTTCACGGTTAGCGGGCAGGTGGCCCAGGGTATCTTGCCACGGCGGGAGAACCATTTATGGGCAACTTCATGGTGCAGGTGAGCGGGATCAAAAAGAGCCACCAGGACATTGATATCCAGCAGGTAAGCTTGCATCACTCGTCCCGCAAGCGGTTGACCTCGGCCATCGTCGTTGGGTTGCTGCCAGTGGGGCGAGGCAGCAAGCGGATGCCATTGCGTTTGGGGACGCCCGGACAAGTTTTGAGAGCAATACGCAACAAATCGGAGACGACCTTGCCTGCGCTTTGGTTGCGCTGCGTCGCCAAATCCTTGGCGGCAGCCAGAACGTGCTCTTCTATGTCGATGGTTGTCCGCATGACTCGGATTTGGCGCATCCCGCATCTGATGCGGGATGCGGTACAGGGCTAAAGCTTTGTGTTGCCACCGGGGCGGGTGAGATCGAAGAGGTTGCGGGTGTCGCAATAGGTTGAGCCGCCCATGCGCCCGACGGCATTGAGCATCGCAGGGTCGACGCGGAAGTTCTCGACCAGACCTTCGGCGAAGTGAAAACACAAGACGTCGCCCAAGACGAGGATGCCGCTGGTGGGTTGGTCCCCCAAGGGGATGATCTGGCGGACCTTGCATTCCATCTTCGCCAAGGCCTCTTTGACCATGGGGGCCTGGATCATTGTGGCGGGCTCAGGGGTGACTCCGGCGAGCGCGAACTCGTCGACGTCCGGCGGGACATCGGCGGCGGACTGGTTCATTGCATCGGCGAGGTGTTCACTGACAATGTTGACGACGAAGACCCCGCTTGTTTCGAGATTGCGGAAGGTGTCCTTTTTGTTGTCGCCGACGGACTTGCGCGAGGGGGCAAAGCAGATGACGGGCGGATCGCCGGAGATGGCGTTGAAGAAGCTGTAGGGCGCGAGATTGTTGGTGCCTTCTTCGCTCACGGTTGAGACCCAGGCGATGGGTCTGGGAACCACCATGCCGATCATGAGTTTGTAAATGTCGTGCGGACTGGCGTCTGAGGGTTTGATGATCATTTGCTTTTTGCTCCGGGTTGCCAACTGGCCCAGTAGTCGGCCCATTCGACCTGTTCGCCCGCCGGCAAGACATGGATCGGATTCAATCCGTCGAGCATGACGGCGTATTCGTCGGTACGCGTTTTGCTAGCTTGATTGGCGAGCGCTTTGGGATGAGGACCGTGGTGGATGCCTCTGGGGTGCAGAGTAGCCATGCCGGGTTTGATGTTGTCTTTAGAGAAGAAATCGCCGTCGTGATAGAAGAGGAACTCGTCGTAATCGGTATTGCGATGGAAGAAGGGGACGCGGAGGGCCTCTGGATCTTCTTCGAGCGGACGGGGAAGGAAGCTGCAGACGACGGCACCTTCCGTAACGAAAGTAGTGTGGGCGCTGGGGGGAAGATGAGCGCGGTGGCTCATGATGGGACGGATGTCGCGGAGGTTGAGCTTCCAGGCGAAGAGATCGCCTTTCCAGCCCACTCCGTCGATGGGGTTGAAGGGATAGAAGACCTTGGAATATTCGCCTTCGGAGAGGATGCGGAGTTCCCATTCGGGGCCATCAAGCGTGCCGGGGGCTGGGTCGGGGATGGTGATGACGCCGGGGTCGTAGAGGGCGTGATGGCCGAGGAGTCCCTTTTCGGGCTGATTGAATTCGGCCTTGGATTCGATCAGGAGAAAGAAGTTTTCGATAGTGTCCGGGACGATTCGATAGGTGGTGGCGCGGGGCAGGATGATGTAGTCGCCGGGCTCGAAGCCGAGGGGGCCGAAGTCGGTCTCGATTGTGCCCGTGCCGCCGTGAACAAAGAGGAGTTCGTCGTAGTCGGCGTTGCGGTAATAGAAGGGCATGGGCAGGCTGCGGCGCGAAACAGAGATGCGGATTTGGGCGTTGCCAAGGATGTGGGCGGGGGCACCTTCGGGGTTGGACTGGTCCGTGGGAGCGAGGAGATTGAGATCGAAGAGGTGGGGACGAAGTTTGCCCTCGAAGCGGGTCCAGCCAGTGGGTGGATTGGCGTGGTAGATGTGGCTGGATTTGCCGAAGAAGCCTTTGCGGCCATGCTCTTCTTCGTAGGTGCCGGCCGGTAAGCCGACATGGGCCTGGTGAGCGACCTGCCCTTTTTTGATGGGGTACATACTTTCAGGCTAACGCTAGATTGGAAGGAGTGAATTATCTAGGCCATTTGCTGGTGCTGCCGGATGCGGGTTTGACGACGCTGGGAAATTTGCTGGGAGATTTCTTTAAGGGGCGTGTGGCGGGCATTGAGCCGGTGGAGTTGCGGATTGGCGTGGCGCTGCACCGCGAGATCGACCGCTTTACAGATAGCCATCCGGTGGTGCGGCGGAGTGTGGCGCGAGTGAGCCCGGAGCGGCGGCGTGTGGCGGGTGCGCTGGTGGATGTCTTCTATGATCACTTTCTTGCGCAGGGGGTGGATGTGGATCGGTTGCGCGGTGGGTTGATGGAACATTTGGACGGGCTGCCGGAGGAGTTGCGTGAGTTGCCAGGGCGGATGATCACGAGTAAGTGGCTGGGAAGTTATTCGAGTGTCGAAGGGATTGGGTTTGTGCTGGAGAGAATGGAGCAGCGGCGGAAGCGGATTGTGGGTCTGGTTGGGGCTGAGGCAGAACTGCGGCAACACTATGGGGCGCTGGGGAAAGATGTGGCGGAGTTCTTTCCGGAGGTGGAGCGCTTTGCGCGGGAGGCGCTTGGGCGGTAGCGGGGGGAGGCTCGGA
>JBKJSR010000108.1:0-4035 GCA_046594355.1 Bryobacter sp. | reverse complement strand
TCGGTCCGGTAGCGTTCGAACACCCGCTGTTGCGCCCGCAAGTCCCACGCCACGCCCGCGTCCAGCCGATCGCGCAGCAGCGACAGGTGGAATCGCTCATGCCGTCCGTTCTGTTGCGGCTTGCCCGGCTCGATGCGTTCATGGCGGATCCCCAGCCGTTCCCACCACAACGACAGCTTCGTCACCCCGCCCGGCGCGTTGCTGGCGAAGGGCGCTCCGTTGTCCGACCGGATCGCCTCCGGCAATCCATGCTCGCGAAACACCGCCACCATCACAGCTCGCACACGCTCGCTTTCGATCCCTGTCAGAGGCCAGTTTCCCGGCTTTGTCTAAGTCGACACGGAACCAAACAGACTTCAGTCACGCAACCCAGACAATTCCCGTTGCAACCCGGCTCGCAATTCCCGTAATGCTTTACCGGCTTGCCATTCTTCGCTGCGCACTCCCCGCCCGATGCATTCCAGACAATAGCCACAAAGCTGAACCAGTTTTTCGCCCTGATTCGCCGTCCCCGGAACTGCGGATTTTCCCAGATCATGGATAGCGAGTTGAGCCTCGAGCAGATCTACCGCCGTGCCGCTCTCGATGCACCGGATCGCCCGGTCGACTAAATCCAGCGGCTGCACCTCTTGGCGCTCTTGGCGGAACTCAAGCTGGTGCAGCAAGACCCCCGCGGTCTCGGACAGCTTGCGCTTTTGAAATTCATCCAGCCGCCACTGTTGCCTCGAAACTTCGGCCAGTGC
Source organism: Bryobacter sp. (assembly GCA_046594355.1). GTDB lineage: Bacteria > Acidobacteriota > Terriglobia > Bryobacterales > Bryobacteraceae > Bryobacter. The sequence continues at coordinate 3,292 of JBKJSR010000108.1, read as the reverse complement.
GCGTTCGATATCCGCGACTGCCGCTACTGCTCCCTTTGCACTGCTGACATCCAGTTGCGCAAGAGCCAGCCCCGCTATGCCGTCGATTCGCCGCAGTACTTCCCGCAACTGGCCCTGGATTGCAGTCCTCGCTAGTCCATCTGGAGTATTCAGCGCATCAAACGCCAAGCCCCGACACCCACTCAGCAATTCGGGGATCACCCTCAATTGCGCCGCTTCGCGCTGCGCCTGCTCTACGGCGGATTGGACATTCCGCACCAGCTCGCTCATGTCCTGCGCTAACTCATCCCGAACTTCACCGTCTTGCCGTCCGAGCGCCAAAGCCAGACCTTCCAGGCCCTCTGTCGATAAATCCATACTTATTCTCCGTGCCAAAGGCTTATCGGATAGAATTCGGCAAACTTCAAGGGGATCTTCACTTCGCTAGCCCTTCGGCAAAGAGTTGCTTCACCTTTTCGCCTTCGATCACTCCATCACCCCGGTAACGCTGGTAGTAGCCGATGAAGTTGCGCCGCACTTCCGCATCGTGAAACTTGAGTCGGCCCGACTTCTCCAGACCCTCCACCTCGCGCAGCATTGCATCAGTGGCGAGGTGCATTCCAAAGGCGGATAAGACGACTTTGCCCCCGTAGCTGGCCCACCACTTCTGATTTAACTTCGAAAGCAGCACGATGTTGAAAGCGAAATCCATCGCTCCCCGATGGTGCTTCGCATCGAGAGGACCTAACTTTTTGCGCAGCGGGGCGATCTCTTCCTCCGTGGGCCTGCGCCCATTGTTCTCCGCATACGCATTGGCGATCGCAAATAGCAGAACACCTGGATCCTTGCCCGCCACATCGCGGCCATAGACACTGAACGTACTCTGCCCGGACAGAGCCGCTACCAAAAGCAAATGGAGCAGCATGCATCGCATAGCTGCTCCATTGGTACTTTCGTGCGAATCGTTTAGTTAGACAATCACTTATACGACATAGCCCTTGCGGTAATCACGCGTTAGCAGCTTGTTCGCCTCGGCATCGCCTGCAAACTTCGGCCCCGCGGAGAGCGTCAACTTACGTCCTACCCGGTAACTGATATTTGCCAGGTGGCACATGGATGCGCTAAGTACTGCGTTGCCCAGTTCGTCGTGCAGATCGGTAGTTTTGCGGCTCTTGCAGGCGGCGAGGAAGTTCTGCATGTGCAGTCCGGTTGCGTCTCCGCCTGCGGTCCGATCCGGCTTCAGATCCATGACTAACTCGTTGCTATCGCCCTTGAAGGCCTGGAAGCCCTGATCGTTCATCGCGGCCCAGCCCTCAGTGCCATAGAACAGATTGCCCACCATTACATTGAGCCCCGCAGCGCCCTGCGGTGCCGTGACTTCAGGCGTAGCCGCCCCTGGACCCTGCCTCGGCGCACCGCGGCGCGGCACCCCACCTTCTGCCCCAGTGAGCAAGCCACGCACTTCGAATACGAGTTCGCGACCGCCGAAATCGAAGGTCGACAGCAGCGTGTTTGGCGTTTCCTGATCGTCGTCATAGGCAAACTTGCCGCCCTGCGCAAAAGCCGTCTTGGGATAATCCGGATCGCCCATGGCCCAGCGTGCGATGCCGAGTTCATGCACACCCTGATTGCCGATGTCGCCGTTGCCCGTGTCCCAGAACCAGTGCCAGTTGTAGCGGAAGCGCAATTCATTGAAGGCCCGCATCGGAGCGGGACCGAGAAACAGATCCCAGTTCACACCGGGCGGCGTCGGCGTATCCGGCTTCTTGCCGATCGAGGCGCGGCGCTTGTAACAGAGCCCCTTCGACTGATATACCTTGCCGATCAGGCCGCCATGTATCGCTTCCATCGCCTTGATCTTGAACGGGGTGCTGCGGTGCTGCGAACCAACCTGCATCATGCGCTTGGTCTCACGCGCCACCTGCACCATCTTCTGGCCTTCGTAGATGTTGTAGCAGGCCGGCTTTTCGCCGTAAACATCCTTGCCCGCCTTCATCGCCCAGATCGCCGACAGCGCATGCCAGTGGTTGGGCGTCGCAATCGAAACAGCCTCTACGCTTGCGTCGGCAAAGGCTTCGCGCATGTCTTCAAACTCTTTGGCCTTTTCGCCTGTATTGCGCAACAAAGTCGCCTGCCCCTTTTCGCGCGCAGCCTGATTCACGTCGCACAATCCAACTACTCTCGCTTCCGGCAAGCGCGAATAGACGTTTAGGTGCGCGCTTCCGCGTCCACCCAATCCGACAATAGCCAGATTCACACGCTCATTGGCACCCATCACGCGCATAGCGGAAGCGGCTGCGGCCGCACCCATGAAAAATCGGCGAGTCTTCGCTTCAGTCATTTTTAAAACTCCTTGTTTTGCTGGTTAGCATATCAAAATCGTCGCTAGAGAAGCGATAATGGCCCCATGCAATCCACGGAATGGGAACTGCGAGTACAGCTCGCTGGTACCTATCGCATCATCGATCACCTAGGCTGGTCCGAGTTGATCTGGACCCATACCACTGTCCGCCTCCCCGGCCCTGATCACCATTTTTTAATCAATCCTTATGGCCTTCGCTTCGACGAGGTGAACGCCTCGAATTTGGTCAAGGTCGATTCCGGCGGCAATATCATTGGCGATCAGGAGCAAGAGATCAATCCTGCCGGCTTCGTTATCCATAGCGCCATCCACATGGCTCGCCCAGACGTCCAGTGCATCCTCCACACCCACACTGTCGCCGGCATGGCGATAGCAAGCCTCGAATCGGGCATCCTCCCCATATCCATGTACGCTCTCGGCTATTACGGCCAAGTCGCGTATCACGATTTCGAAGGCCCCAGTCTCGATCTCGACGAGCGCGCCCGCCTCGGCGCGAATCTGGGCTCGAACAACATACTCATTCTCCGCAATCATGGACTTCTCACCTGCGGAGAATCCGTAGCTCAAGCCTTTGTCCGCATGTACCGGCTGGAACGCGCCTGTCAGGTCCAGCTTGCAGCCCAGGCTACAGGAAGCAAGCTCGCAATCCCGCCTCAACACATCTGTGAACTCAGTGCGGAACGCAGTGATCACTTCCTATCGACGAAAGGGGGCGACGGTTATAGCCGTCGCCCCAATCCAGAATTCGCCGCGCTCTTGCGCCTGATGGATCTAAAAGATCCGTCCTATCGCACTTGAATGCGACGGCGGAGATAAAGTGCCAGTGCGCCTGCCGGTGCAAGCAGCAAGGTTCCTGGCTCAGGCACTTCGGAAGCTTGGCCAATCGTAGACCCGACGGCGTCGCCTTTGAGGGCGGGGGCAATCGAACTAAGGAGAAGCGAGGAGGTTTGG
>JBKJSR010000099.1:0-2861 GCA_046594355.1 Bryobacter sp. | reverse complement strand
ATGCGGCCCTTTCCGCTTTCAGTATCGCCAATGAAGAAAATGCGGCTAAGCGAAGGAACTACGAGCTGGAGTGATCGAGTCACGTCATCCTCGCGTGAGTCGAGACTGACCTCGTCCCAGAGTTCAGCTTGACGGGGTTGGGTTAGGCCATTTGCGGGAACATAGACGGCTTTGCACTTTTCCGGAACTTCAAGATCGGCTATTTGTCTGCGAATTGCAAAGCTCACGTTTCGTCGAAATGGATTCTGAGAGTCGTTCGTTAAGGGAAGCGTGCGCTGCGGCGACGATTCGGACTTTACCAAAAGCTCAACTCTCGTATCCGCAAGTTCCAGGCCTTGAGGGTTCGCCAGAATCACGTGCTGCACCGATCCATCCGATGCAGAGATTTCCTTCCGAAGTTGTACGGAGAGAGTCAACGCATCGCTCTTGGGTCCCAAGCGAATGTTGTCTTTTGAACTGCCTTTATCGTGGAAAAGCCCAAGCAGGGCTGCGAAGGATTTGCGATTTTGTTTGTCCTCATCGCGAGAGGAGACTGATTCCCAAAGTACCCGGGGAGAGCCGTTAGATGCATAAACTCGAATTGCCTCAAGTAACGACGACTTCCCGACGTTGTTCTTCCCAACAATCAAATTTACCCGCCCCAGTTGATCCAGCGCGAGGTGCCTAAATCCGCGAAAATTTTCAATTTGGAAATCTGTCAGCACCAAAGGCTCCTTCGTAACCACTACTTGCTGTTATATCGCAAAGCAGGTAGCAATTCCTTCTCTAGGCCGCCTCTTTCACCCGGAAAAACCCCGCAAACAGCCCCGCGCAAAGAATCGTCAGCACCAGCGGCACCAGAAACACCTTCGAGTAATCCACTACCCCTCCCACCCGGAACGCATCGCTCACCGCCCCGGCAAACCAGCTTCCCACCACCAGCCCCGCCCCCAGTAACACGAACGCAATCAAGCCTTGCGCCGATGCCCGGATGTCCGGCGGTGCGATCTGATCCACATAGATGTAGCTTGCCGTAAAGAAGCACACATAACAAAGCCCGTGCAGCGCCAACGACGCGAGGATCAGCCACAACGGCCCTCCCAACGCAAATACCGCATAGCGCAACGGCCAGGCGAAAATCCCCACCATCATCGTTCCCCGAATCCCCCACTTCTTCAGCATCGCGGGCAAGAAGATCATCGTGACTATCTCGGCCGCCTGCGCAATCGCCATCCAGGCTGGTGCCGACCCCGCACCGATCCCCACCTCATACAAAAATGGCCCGGTCAAAATGAAGTAAAACATCAGTTCCGTCGCCACTACAAACGCGATTCCGAGAAACACCGCAAACTCGCGATTGCGCAACATCTTCAATGCCCCTAAAAATGCGAAAGGGCTCGCTCCTTTACCCGCAGGTGGGGTATGCGGCAACAGCAAACACCACAATCCCAGCAACACCGAAAGCACCATCGACAGCCACATTCCGTCAAAGCCACCTAGCGGCCCCAGCAGCGCCGGCATCCACTCCCGCAAGCCTATCCCAAGCAGTACGCCAACCACAATCCAGCCAATCGTGCCCCATACTCGCACCAGCCCGAAATTCCCTTCAGCCGCCGGCATATGGTGGAAGCAAATCGAATTCGTAAGCGCGAGAGTTGGCCCGAACAGCATCGCCCACGCGAACATCCAGATCCATATGCCGTCATAGCTGGTCGCGCTTGCCATCACATATAACGGCACCGCTCCCAGCAAGTGCAAAACCGCGAGTAATCGATCTGTTGGAAAGTAGCGGTCCGCAATCTGACCCGCCACAAAGGGAGCAACCATACACCCGATCGGCAAGAGGGCATAGATCGCGCCGACCTGTCCGTCGCTAAAGCCCAAAACTTTGCCGAGGTAGGCGGAGAAGTCCGGATACCAAGCCCCCCAAACCATATATTCGAGCAGCATCATCACGCTCAAACGGAATCGAATTGACATCTTCCCTCCAGATCACCCTGTACTTTTTTCGCGACAGAGCAAAAACTTCCTTAAATCAAAATTACTAGTTAGCCGCTATTTCGCTTATTTTCAATTACTTCGCGCTCAGTGTAAGAATGGCATACCAAATGCTTGACAGAACACCATGACCTTGGCCGTATCACCCGAAGCTCGTCCCCTCTCACGAGAAGACTATGCGCATGCTTACAAGGAAGGATACAGCAAGACAGTACGTTTTCTGGCTTCCACTGGTGCTCCTCTCGATCTCGCCGAAGAAGTTGCCCAAGCCGCTTGGGCTCGTGGGTGGGAACGTCTGAACCAACTCCGCCACGCACAAGCGCTTTATTTCTGGGTCAATTCCATCGCAAAAAACCTGTTGCGCAGCAGCTTTCGCCGCCAGCAGCTTTCCTCCGAACTGTTGGAAACCAGCCTCGTGATCAATCCGCTGGAGTCGGAACCGATCGATGCCAGGCGCATGTTCGAAGGCTGCACAGAATCTGAGCGGCAGCTACTTCAGCTTTACTATGTTGAGGGCTTTACAAGCCAGGAGCTGTCTGGAACTCTTGGACTTTCGGCGGTAGGCGTCCGCGTACGCCTCACCCGCCTTAAAAAACTTCTGGTGGGCAGGATGAACCTGGAGGTCGATCCTGCCGTGGCTTTTGCGCAAATAGCCGCTTAACACCGGATTTCCGCTGCGGTTCGTAGGGCAGTATGAACCGCAGCGGGCGCATCAAATAGGCGCATACTAAAAACAGTGCTACATCTAGTCACTCTGTTATCGCTTTGGGCTCAGGTGCCTGCTTCCTTTGAAGGCTCCATGGTCTACGACCTGCAAAACGGTCCGATCCCATACAACCAGGCCCCCGATAATCAGATCACGCAACTCAAGGCGCGTCTCCTCT
>JBKJSR010000029.1:0-15258 GCA_046594355.1 Bryobacter sp. | reverse complement strand
CAATTGCCGCAGCAGTTTCTTTGCGCATGGCATGCGTGCATACCTGCCGCCATGCCGCATGCGGCGAAAGTTTCCGGTAAAGCCAGATGCGATTCTGATCGCGCGAATCAAACTTTTCCAGCGCCCGGCCGATGAAAAGCATGCTGTCGGACTTCTTCAATTCATGCGCGTCCAGCCAGGCCTGTGAAGTGACCAACGTTCCCAACCCGTGCCCGCTGATAAATTGCTCCAGTTCGGTGCCGCTTAATTCCGGCACTTCCATTGCCACATGCCCAGCCATCACGACAGACACATGGGCAATCGCTTTCTCAACGCCGTCCGGCAGGAAAATTCCGATTCGCGCCTTGCGCCGCAAGCGTCGGTTTATGTGGCGGGCGAACAATAAAGAACTGGACGCCAAGACACCATAGCTGATCTTCTGCCTGCCGGCCTCGACCGCAATCAAGCGGTCATGCTTTGCCGCAGACTCCAAAAAAGCCATCGGCAAAGTGGGCGCCTTTTCAGAATCCCGAAAAGCGGCATTCACCTCAAGGCTCTTTACTACCCGCCATAGCTCGGGGGCCGTTACAGTGGGGGGCAGCGGAGTGCCGTATTCAATTTCGAGGGGGCGAAACCAGCGGCCCACGCGCAGATTTACTTTTTGCTCGCTAAAGCTCAGCAGACTGTTCCAGAGCCCATTCATATAAGCGGGGATTAGGGGGATCTGTGTCCCAGACAAAATCCGCGTAAATCCCTTTTGGAATGGATGCAGATGGCCGCTGCGGGTGATGCCGCCTTCCGGGAAAATTCCCGCGAAGTGCCCTTCTTCAATGACAGCGCGAACCTTTCGCAGACTCTCGATTGCCTCGCGTCTCGCTCCTTGAGAAATCGGAATGGTCCGGAATAGATTCAGGCCAAAGCGCGACACAGGATTGTTGTAGAAAGCATCGAAGACAAGAAACCGCACCATCCGCTGCGTCATCGCACCGAGCAGGAAACCATCGGCCAGCGTGACGTGATTGGAAATCACAATTCCGGGGCCATCGGAAGCGTAGTTCTCCGACCCGTAAATTTTGAAGCGGTGCAAGGTTCTGAGCGGCCAGTAGGTTGCAAGCCTTAAGGGAAATCGCCACATCTCGAGTGTTAGCCCGAACAGAATTACCGGGGCTGCAAGCGCGATCGAGCCCGGGAGTTCGAGGCCGGCCCAGGCACCGAGCCAGCAGAGCAGAGAGCGCAGGGCAAACGATGCCCGGAGGTTGCGTGTTACCAGCACGGCGGCGGGCACTAGCCACCCAAGGCCGGCAGCGGCAATCCAGGGCTGGCCAAAGCCCACTCCGATCAAATAAATCAAGGCTCCGGGAATCAGCAGGCCAGGTTCGCCCCTGCGGTAAGCCATTGCGACTGGTACTCCAGCAAACAACATCGCAATCAGACTGGACCCCAAAAGGGTCTGCGATGGAAAGTCTTTCCAGAATGCCGCGAGGCTAAGGCCCAAAAGAACCCAGCCAAACGAGTTGCGAAGATGGGTGCCCGACCACTCTTTGGACTCCAGTTTAGGCAACAGCGCAGCAGTCGACTTTTCCGCAAGCAGCATCATCCCGATACTCAAGATCAGGAAGAACACCGCAACGATTAAAGGGTCGAAGGGAAGGTGCTTCAATGCCCTCGTGAGCAGTGCGCCGACGGCCAGCGCGAGAAATAGTTCGATCTCCCGGTAGGCGATTGTGCGCGCCTGCTCAGCCCGGGGCGTGCTCTGTAGCCATGCCACTCTCCTTCCCAGAAGCGGGAACAGTGCGATGGGTGAAAGCACGGATCCCACCCCAAAAGCCAGGGTGGCGAAGAGTTTTTCAAAGAATTCGAAGAGGATCTGCTGACGAGCGCCTTGCATGGGGATAACCTGAAAAGTGTAGCAGTCAGGCTACCCCAAAAGATATTTTAAGCAGGCAACCCATGACAGTACTTTGTATTGCCAGTTACGAAAAAGGCTACGAGTTCCTTCGCGAGGCCAAGCGCCAGGGGTGTCGCGTTCTCCTGCTGACCTCTTATAGCCTCAAAAATACAGCCAAGTGGCCCATGGAGTCGATTGACGAAATCTACTACATGCCCGACGAGCAGAAGAAGTGGGATCGTCAGCAAACGATCAACGCAGTCAGCTATCTTGCGCGCACGGAAAAACTTGACCGCATTGTGCCGCTGGACGATTTCGACCTCGAAATGGCCGCCTCCTTAAGAGAACATCTGCGCCTTCCGGGCATGGGAGAAACGACCACCCGTTACTTTCGCGACAAGCTCGCCATGCGCCGTCAGGCGGCGGACAAAGGGCTCAACATCCCCGATTTTGTCCACGTCCTGAATTATGAAACAGTAAACGCTTTTCTGGATCGTGTTCCCGCTCCCTGGGTGTTGAAGCCACGTTTCATGGCTGGTGCGATTGGCATCAAGAAGGTTTATTCGAAAGTCGAATTCTGGAATATCGTCTCGGCGCTGGGCGACGACCAATCGAATTATCTGGTGGAAAAATATATTCCCGGTCATATTTTCCATGTGGATTCCGTTGTATCGGAACGCGAGATTGTGTTCGCGGTTGCCAGTCGCTATGGACGCCCGCCGATGGACGTCAGCCATGAAGGTGGAGTTTTTACAACGAGTTTGCTCGAACATGGCACGCCCCTGGAAACCAGCCTGCTCGAGAAGAACCAACTGGTGCTCGCGGCAATGGGGCTGTTACGCGGAGTGTCGCACACGGAATACATACAGGGCCGTGAAGACGGCAAGATCTATTTCCTCGAGACTTCCGCGAGGGTTGGCGGTGCGCATATCGCGGACCTTGTCGCGAACGCAACCGGTATCAATCTTTGGGCGGAATGGGCCAAAATCGAAGTCGAAGGTGGCGCGGGGAATTACAAAATTGGCGAAGTCGAAAACAACTACGGAGGGCTGCTGGTCAGCCTGGCCCGGCAAGAGAAGCCCGACAGCTCCGCCTACAACGATCCGGAACTGGTGTGGCGGATGGAGAAAAAGCACCATGTCGGCTTTGTCATCGCGAGTCCGAGTTATGAGCGGGTTCAATACCTCATGGATCAATACCTCGAACGCGTGCGCGAAGATTTTCTGGCTATTGCTCCTCCTCGCGAAAAGCCTACCGAGTAGCGCCGCCACTTACAATCTCGATGTGAAGCCGATCCTGACACGACACTGCGTGCAGTGTCACCGTGCGGGTGAGGTGGGGCCTTTTGCTCTCGATAGCTATGAGGCCGCGAGCAAGCATGCGCGTCAGATTGCGCTTGCCGCCAGCACCCGCTTTATGCCGCCCTGGAAGCCTGTTGCCCCAGGGGTCGGCTTTCATCGCGAACGAAAGCTCACAACCGTTGAGATCGCGACGCTGCAAGCCTGGGCTGTGAGCGGAGCAAGCCGGGGCGCTGCCGCTCCTCTGCGCCTGGTAGCCATCGCTCCGGTTAACGAACCCGATCTACGCTGGCGTACACGTACGAGTTACGAGCTTTCTGCTGAAGGGCAAGATCAATACCGCTGCTTTGTCGTCCCCAGTGGACTGGACGAAGCGCGATATATCGACGGCTTTGAATTTCTGCCCGGCAATCGGCGCGTAGTCCATCACGCGCTAATCTTTTTTGATCTCTCGAGTGCCGCCCGCAAGATGGATGCAGAAGCCGAAGGGCCGGGCTATCCGTGTTTTGGCACTCCTGGTTTTTTGCCTGTGGCGAGCCTCGGTGGATGGAGCCCTGGCAACGGCCGTCTCACGATGCCAAGCGGCACCGCGATCCGTGCGCCCAAGGATGCCGATGTTGTCTTTCAGATTCACTATCACCCAACGGGCAAGCCAGAATCCGATCAAAGCGAAGTTGCTATCTACTTTGCGAAGCAAGCGCCGCAGAAGAAACTGCTCGACATCGCGCTGACTTCGAAGGCGATCGATATTCCTGCGGGCCAAGCCGTCTACAGGGTGAGCGACTGGTTTGAGTTGCCGGTCGATGTCACATTGCGGCAAATTATTCCGCACGCCCACTTTGTCGCTCGCGAGGTGCGTGCGTGGGTGGTGCTGCCTGGCGGCCTCAAAAAATCAGTACTGACCATCACAGATTGGGATTTCAACTGGCAGGATATCTACCAGCTCAAAATCCCTCTGGCACTCAAAGCGGGCACGCGGCTTGAGATGGAGATCGTTTACGACAACAGCGCAAAGAATCCCCGCAATCCCAACCGCCCGCCGCAGCGCGTTGGCTGGGGGCCTGGCAGCGCCGATGAAATGGCCGGCATGCACTGGAACGTCACAGTGGATGACGAAGCACGCGATCTGGAGGATCTTACGTCGTCGCTGTGGGGGAAAATGATTCGCACGATCCGGCAACGATAAGATGGGCGGCCGCGTGGCCCGCCGCGCCGGCCGGTCCCGACTCTGGGGGCCTGGCAACGCCGATGAAATGGCCAGTACGCACTGGATCGCCACAGTGTCTTCACAGTGGATGACGAAGCATGCGGTGGTGATCCGCACGATCCGGCAACGATAAGATGAGCGGCAGGATGACACGCCGTACTTTTTCGTTCCTTCCGCTCGCGGCTTCGGCCGCGCCACTCCTCCCCACTCGCGGTGAACTCGACCTCTACATCCAAAAATTCGAGAAAACGCTGCTGGAAAATATTCTTGGCTTCTGGTATCCAAAGACCGTCGATACCGTCGGCGGCTATCTTCTCAATCACGACATCGACGGCAAGCCCAAGGGTCCGGCGAATCGCATGATCGTGACCCAGGCGCGGATGGTCTGGTTTTTCTCCCGCATGGCGCGCTACGGCCATGAGCCGAAGAAAATGCTCGAAGCCGCTGAGCATGGGTATCGATTTCTTCGCGAGAAGATGTGGGACGCGAAACACGGGGGCTTTTATTGGGAAGTGGATCCGCAGGGCAAGCCCACCAAAAGCAATAAACATCTTTACGGTCAGAGCTTCGCGATCTATGCGCTGGCGGAATATGCGATCGCCTCGCGGCGCAAGGAAGCCCTCGCGTTTTCACTCAAGTTTTTTGAATTGCTCGAGAAGAAATCGCACGACCCGGTGCATGGCGGATACGTGGAATATTTTCTTCCCGACTGGTCCACTCCGCCTGTCAATGAGCCGATATACATGGGAGGTTCCGCCGCTGGGATGAAGCTCATGAACACGCATCTACACCTGATGGAAGCTATGACCACTCTTTACCAGGCGACAAAAAACGCGACAGTGCGCGACCGGCTGATTGAGTTGATCGCAGTTGAATCGAACGCCGTTGTTCGCAAGCCCTATATGGCATGCACCGACAAATACGATCGGGACTGGACGCCCCGGCTGGAGGGCGGATTTTCGAAGGTCAGCTATGGTCACGATGTCGAGAACATCTGGCTGATTACGGAAGCAAATCGTGCGGCAGGTCTTTCGTCGAGCCCTTACATCGATTTGTTCCAGGCGAATTTTCATTACTGCCGCAAGTATGGCTTTGATGAAGTCAAGGGCGGCTTTTTCTACACCGGCGATTTCAATCAGCCTGCCGACGATCGCAGCAAGAACTGGTGGGTACAAGCCGAGGCGCTAGTCAGCGCCCTCACCATGTACCAGCTCACCAGCCGTACGGAATACTTCGATGTTTTTCGCAAGACCTGGGACTTCTGCGACAAGCACCAGATCGACTGGGCCAACGGCGATTGGCACACCAGCATCGGCCCGGACGGCAAGGCTCGCGGCGACAAGGCGAACCAGTGGAAGGCCGCCTATCACAACGGTCGCGCGATGATGGAAGCGATTTTGCGGCTGCGGGCCATTCGCGATAAGACATCTTGAGGCTGTCTCGCCGCTCGTGAGATGATCAAGTGCTTAAGGCTATTACCCATGCAGCGCAGACTTTTTCTAGGCGCGGCCAGCGCCGCTTTCGCACAACAGAATCTCCCCCTCAAGGACTTTGAGCCCGGCTCGATGCTTCGCGTGCGGGAGACGCCAATTGCGAAGCCCGCTTTTCCGGTGATCGACTTTCACACGCACCTTTGTTTTTCCGCGCAAAGCGAAAAAGGCGTTTCGCTGAGTGGCGACCGCAAGTTCATTGCGACCCCGCAAGACCTGCTCCCGGTGATGGACCGCAAAGGAGTTCGCACTCTCGTCAACCTGACGGGTGGTTACCAGCAAGGCCTCAAACTCGCTGTGGAGAAATTCGACAAAGCGCATCCCGGACGCTTTATCACAATGACCGAACCGGCCTGGGCCCGGATCAAGGATCCGAACTACGCGAAGCTTCAAGTGGAGATGCTCGAAGAGGCGAAGCGCAATGGGGCGCGCGGCATGAAAGTGCTCAAGACTCTTGGCCTCTATCTTCGCGAGAACATCACTTCGGGCAAGCTGATTGCAATTGACGATGCACGCTTTGACCCGATGTGGGACGCCTGTGGCCGCCTGGGGTTGCCGGTTGCGATTCACGTCTCCGACCCGACGGCCTTCTTTAAGGCGACGGACCGGTTTAACGAGCGTTTTGAGGAATTGAACAATCATCCGGACTGGAGTTTTCACGGCAAAGACTTCCCCTCGAACGAGCAACTGCTGGCCGCCCGCAATCGCGTTTTTGCGCGGCACCCTAAAACAAAATTTGTGGCGCTCCATGTCGGTAACTTTGCCGAAGACCTTGGCAATGTTGGCGGTGCGCTCGATCAGTTCCCCAACTTGCATGTCGAAATGGCGGCCCGTGTTGGAGAGCTTGGCCGCCAGCCACGGGCCTCGCGCAAGTTTTTCGAAAAGTATCAGGACCGCATTTTGTTCGGCACCGACGCCGTTCCGAACGGCATTGAATTTCCACAGCAGCTTTTTGGCGACAAGCTTTACGAGATTTACTATCGCTTTCTTGAGACCGAAGACGAATACTTCGATTACGCACCAGCCAAGGTGCCTCCGCAAGGACGCTGGCGCATTTACGGGATCGGACTGCCGCCGGCGATTCTGAAAAAGGTCTATTACAACAACGCGGCCAAACTGCTTGGCCTTAAACTGATTTAGTCACAGGATACTCGTTTGTAGTTGAAGGCCTGGGTGCGTGGATTGGCTGTATCGAGTAATTCTGTTTTGGCCTTTAGCTCGTCGCCTAAGCGCTCGTAAGCGATGCGCTGTGGATAGTCGTGAGTTGCATTTTCAAACACGACCACGCCCGCTCCGGATTTTTTGAGTGTGAACGGGATTGGCCCTTGCTTGCCGACGAGCGGGATGTAAGTCAGCTCCCCATCCTTAAGTTCGATGCGCAATTGTTCGAAGAAAACCGGGCGGCCAGGGCGCATGGTGCGGCTATAGCCGAGCATCAAATCACCCGCATGCTTCGACCAATGTTCTTCCATTCGAGCGCCGTTGCGCTCGAATGCCCAACATCCGCTCATCCAGCTTAGGCTGGCCATATCCGGGCCGGCCGCCATGAGCGGTACGAGGGCAAGGAAAGCAAGATTCATGCCGCTACTCTACACCAGAGTGCCGGACCGGATCGGATAGGCTCAAGAGATGCTGCTTACAACAACATCCACTCTTGAAGGCATGAAAATTGAACGTTACATCGGCATTGTGACGGGCGAAGCAATCCTGGGAACCAATTTTTTCAAGGACATGTTTGCCGGTATCACCGATATCATCGGCGGCCGATCGGCGACTTATGAAAAAGAACTTCGCAAGGCGAAAGAAATCGCGATGAAGGAGATGCAGGAAGAGGCCGTGAGTCTTGGTGCCAATGCCATCATCGGCATCGATCTCGACTACGAAGAAATCTCTCCGGGACAGGGCACGATGCTGATGGTGAGCGTGAGCGGCACGGCGGTTGTTATCGGAGGGTGATGCGTTTCAATACAGCTTCCCGGTCGCCTTCGGAGTGCATTTGTGCCGCGAGGCGCGTTGCCAAAACGATTGTTTCGGGTGCGATTAGTACCCTTCGCTGATCGCCGGTAGAATGGATCGACTGTGTTGCGTCGAAGAACGCTTTGCGCAGGGGCTCGTTCTCGACAACTAAATAATTAGTTATATCGTTGCGTCACAATAAGATCGCATGATCACACTCAACGACATCGAAGCCGCGCATCTCAGGATACGGCCTACGATTCATGTCACGCCGTGCGAGTATTCGGAGACTTTTACGGCGCTCTCCGGCAACCCGGTTTACTTCAAGCTGGAAAACCTGCACATGACGGGCAGCTTCAAGGAACGTGGCGCGTTGAACAAGTTGTTGCTGATGTCGCCCGAGGAACGGACTAAGGGCGTGATCTGCGCTTCTGCGGGCAATCACGCGCAAGGCGTGGCTTATCATGCGACGCGGCTTGGCATACGGGCGCTGATCTACATGCCGGAACACGCGCCGATTACGAAGGTGAATGCGACGGAGCGTTTTGGCGGCGAAGTGGTGCTCTTTGGCAAGTCGTTTGACGAGGCGCTTACGGAGGCGAAGCGGCGCGGCGCGGCCGACGGGCTGACTTTTCTGCATGCCTTCGACGACCCCGCAGTGATTGCCGGACAGGGTAGCATCGGGCTTGAAATCCTGAGCCAGAATCCATTTATCGAAGCGGTTCTTGTGCCGATAGGCGGGGGTGGTTTGATCGGTGGCATTGCTTGCGCGATTAAAGAGACCAACCCCAAGATCAAGATCGTTGGAGTGCAGACGAGCCGCATTCCATCGATGATTGCAGCGCTTGCGCAGCACGAGCCAGTGACCTTGCCTGCGGCGACGACGATTGCCGATGGTATCGCCGTGCGACGGGCTGGAACGCATACTTTGCCGCTGGTCGAGAAGTATGTCGATGACGTGGTGACGGTGGAAGAAGAAGAGATTGCGAGTGCGATTCTGTATCTGCTGGAGCGCGAAAAAACGGTGGCTGAAGGTGCGGGGGCGACTGCTGTTGCCGCACTGCTGCACAACAAGACGAAGCTGCGTGGCAAGAAGACAGTTTCGCTGATTTGTGGTGGCAATATCGACCCGCTGTTTCTGTGTCAGATCATCGAACGCGGCATGGTGAAGGATGGGCGGCTGATCCGCATTCGCGTGATCATTCCCGATCGCCCTGGGGCGCTGCATGCGCTTACGGGGGTCTTTGCCGAGATGCGCGTGAATGTCGTTTCGATTGCCCATGAGCGGGCTTATCACGGCGTTACGCTGGGCAATACGAGTGTGGAAGCCACAATCGAAACGCGGGGTAGCGATCATCTGGATGAGTTCTTTGCCAAGCTTGTCGAGCAGAAATACGTTTACGAACGAATCCGCTAATGCTTCGACGGCGAAGACCGGCTGCCGACCGTATTACTAGGCGAGGATGGCTTTGACGACCTCGCCCGAAACACCTGTGAGGCGCACGTCGAGGCCCTGATATTTCACCGTCATCCGCAAGTGGTTGACGCCCAGCAAGTGCAGCATGGTGGCATGGAAATCATGCACGCTGACGGGGTTCTCGACGGCTGCGTAGCCCAAGTCGTCGGTTGCTCCATAGCTGATGCCGGGCTTGATACCACCGCCGGCGAGGAAGTAGGAGAAGCCCTTGATGTGGTGGTCTCGTCCGTCGCCGCCTTGTGACATGGGAGTGCGTCCGAATTCACCGCCCCAGACAACGAGCGTCTCATCGAGCATGCCGCGCTGCTTGAGGTCCTGAATCAGCGCAGCGCTGGCCTGATCTACTTCTTCCGCCTTGAGTGCAATACCGCTCTTGACCCCGCCATGGTGATCCCAGTCGCGGTGATAAAGCTGAATGAAGCGCACGCCGCGCTCGGCCAGGCGGCGGGCGAGCAGACAGTTGGAGGCGAAGCTGCCATCGCCGGGCTTGGCGCCGTACATCTCCATCACGTTCGCGGGTTCCTTCGACATATCCATCAGATCGGGCACGCTTGCCTGCATGCGGAAGGCCATTTCATATTGGGCGATTCGCGTCTGAATTTCGGGATCTTCGATCGAGGCGTACTGTTTTTGGTTGAGGCGATTCACTGCGTCGATGGAATCTTTTTGCATGTCCTTCGATACGCCGGGCGGGTTGCGCACATAGAGCACCGGATCGCCAACCGAGTTGAATTTGACGCCCTGAAATTTAGATGGCAACATGCCCGCGCTCCACTGCCGGGCGGCGATGGGCTGGTTCTGGCCGCCGCGCCCACTCGACATCATCACGACAAAGCCGGGCAGATCCTGTGTCTCCGCGCCGAGGCCATAAGTCATCCAGGAACCCATGCTTGGCCGACCCGTGATGATCGAACCGGTATTCATGATGGTGTGGGCGGGGTCGTGATTGATCTGCTCCGTCCACATGGAACGGATGATGCAGATTTCGTCGGAGATCGCGCCGAGTTTTGGAAACAGTTCGCAGATTTCCTGACCGCTTTTGCCGAAGCGTTTGAACTTTTGTTGCGGCCCAAAACAGATGAGCGGCTTGCCTTGGAGTTGGGCGATTTGCTGGCCCTTGGTGAAGCTGTCGGGCATTGGCTTGCCGTGCATTTCGGCGAGCCTGGGCTTGGAATCGAAAGTTTCCAGATGGGATGGGCCGCCCGCCTGATAGAGGAAAATAACCCGCTTGGCCTTGGCCGCATGGTGCCGGTATGTCGTTTCGCCCAGCAAGCTTTCGAGCGCCGCGAGGCCGAAGCCCGCACACGTTTTTCCGAGAAAGGCCCGCCGCTTCAAATTTACTTCTTGCATTGCTTGTTCCTAGTTTCTCGTGATGGTTTCGTGCAGGTTGAGGATTGCGCGAGTGAGGGTTGCGGCGGCTGCCAATTCTTCCGGTTTCGTCTTGACGGCGAGTGGAGTGTCGCCGACGGTGAGCATTTGGCGAGCGGCCTGAGGATCGGCGCGGAAGCGCTGGAGATTTTTGCTGTGCAGTTCGGTTAAGATCGATTTTTCTTCGGCTGTAGTGCTGCGGCCGAGCGCCCGCAGGAAGGCCCAGTCGAGTTGAGTGCTCAAAGTTTTGCCGCCTTCCGTTAGCATCTTTTGCGCGAAGACGCGGGCGGCTTCGACATAGGTTGGATCGTTCAAAAGTACGAGGGCCTGGAGCGGGGTGTTGGAGTTGACGCGGTTGACCGTACACTCTTCTCTCGAAGGGGCGTCGAAGGTCATGAGGCTGGGGTGGAGGAAGGTGCGTTGCCACTGGGTGTAGAGGCCGCGCGCGTAAAGCTCGCTGCCAACGCTGGCAGCATAATCGCGCTTGGGAAAGTTGAGCGAGCCGAGATAACCTTCTGGCTGATAAGGACGAACGCTGGGGCCGCCGAAGCGTTCCACGAGCAGGCCTGAGGCCGAGAGGGCGATGTCGCGCACGGTTTCGGCGTCGACGCGGACCCGGCTTTGCCGGGCGAGCAAACGATTCTCCGGGTCTTTGTCGAGAGCGTCTTTGGCGGGCTGAGAAGACTGCTTATAGGTGTGGCTCATGACAATCGTTTTGACCGTGCGGCGGAGGTTCCAATCCGTCTGCAGGTCGGCTGCGAGCCAGTTGAGCAGATCGAGATTTACGGGCAATTCGCCCTGAGAGCCGAGGTCGTCGAGGACCTTGCTCAAGCCAATGCCGAAGAACTGCCGCCAGAGGCGATTGACCTGAACGCGGGCAGTGAGCGGGTTGTCTTTTGCCACAATCCAGTTGGCGAGATCGAGACGCGTTGCGCGGCGGCCTGCAGTTTCGAGACGACCGAATTTGACTGGAATTGCGGGCTCGACAACGGGGCCGGTTTCGTCGAGAAAATTGCCGCGCGGCAAGAGGCGGGTTTCTACTGCTTCGATGGCTTCGGTGGCGAGGATCTTGGGAATGCTTCTGTCGAGGTAGAAGCGTTGCTGCTCGAGTTGCGCGATTTCGGTCAGGTTGGCTTCCATCCAGAGACGGTGGGCGTCGAGAGCTTTTTGATCTGCTTCTTTCCGCTCGATGGGCTTGGTGCGTAAGGCCTTCAAGACGTCGTCGGGGATACCGCCCGTGCCCGCGTAGAGCTTGTCGCGCTTGGCTCGCTGCTCGGTGAAGTCGGTTCCTTCGGGCCACGAATACGCCGCCTCGCTGAGAGCGAGACGGAAGCGGCCGACGGTTGCCTTGCGGACGTTGGAATCGTGACGGATGCGGACGGTGATGATCTCTTTGCCGGTGGTGACGAGCTTGTCTTTGAGGCGCAAGGAGAGGAAGGGATTTTTGTTTTCGCCGTAAGTGAGAACGCCCCAGCCGGTGTGGGGGTCGTGATCGATCGCGGAGAGCGGGGGCTGTTCCCAAGCGGGGTCGGAGACGTTGGAAGTAGCGAGGGTGAACCGCAAGGGAGTCTTGCCGAGTGTTGCTTCTACTTCGGTTACGACGAGCCGGTCTCCACCGCGCGAGACGCCATTGCTGGGCAGGGTGTCGTCTTGGACTACTTCGAGGCCGAGGGCGGTCCAGGAACCGGCGGCGGGACGCACGCTGACGGTATAGGTTTCGTTATCGGGGTTGGTTCCGCTGGCCACCACGAGGCCTTTGCCGGGGGCACGGAACTGCCGGAGGTTGCCACCGCTATAGGGCGTCATGTCGACTTCTTCGTCGTTGTAGATCTTGAGGGTTGCACCGTTTTGCGAGGTGGCCGTGAGAGGGCGCTGCATCATCCAGCCGAGCTTGCCTGTGTCGTAGTCGGCGAGCAATTGTTTTTGCCAGGATTCGTCAGCGGGCTTGGCGGAGGCTTCAAGCGCTTTGCGGGCAGTGGCGAGGCGGGCAATGATGCTGTCCATCGTGGTCTGTTGCTCGGGAGTAGGCAGGGGCATCACGCTGCCCCAGGCTTTTGATCCGCGATCGGGAACTAGGCCCGTCTCTTTGATGTCGGCGAAGAAGGCCTTCATCGAGTAGAAGTCCCGAGCCAGTAGTGGATCGAATTTGTGGTCGTGGCATTCGGCGCAACCGAGCGTGGCTCCGAGCCAGACGGCGGAGACGGTACGAACACGGTCGGCTCCGTATTTGGCCAGATATTCCTTGGGTTGCAGGCCACCTTCGGCGGAAACGCGATTGAGGCGGTTGAAGGCGGCGGCGATCTTCTGGTCGCGGGTGGCATTGGGGAGTAAGTCGCCGGCGAGTTGTTCGCGGGTGAATTGATCGAAGGGTTTGTTGGTCAGAAAGGAGTTGAGAATGTAGTCGCGGTAGGGCCAGGAGGGAATCAGGTTATCGCCGTGGAAGCCGGCGGTATCGGCGTAACGCACGGCATCGAGCCAGTGCATGGTCATTTTTTCGGCGTGCGCTTTGGAGGAGAGGAGGCGGTCGACGACTTTTTCGTAAGCGGTGGGGCTTGGGTCGGCGAGAAAAGCGTTGAGGTCGGAGGGGAGCGGTGGGAGGCCGGTGAGATCGAGAGTGACGCGGCGGAGGAGGGTGCGCTTGTCTGCCTCGGGAGCAGGCTTGAGGCCGACTTCGGAGAGCCTGGTTTCGATGAAGGAGTCGATCGAATTGCCCTGTGGCCTCTGGATCGGCTGGTAGGACCAATGTCCTTCGTAGACGGCTCCTTCGGCGACCCAGCGGCGAATTGTGTCTTTTTGTTGGACGGTCAAATCTTTGTGAATGGCAGGCGGAGGCATGATGCGCGCTGCATTTTTATGGAAAATCCGCTCGATGATTTGTGATTGATCGGGATTGCCGGGGACGACTGGGATGCGGCCAGCCTTGTTGGGGCGAGTTGCGTCTTCGCGTGAATCGAGCCGTAATCCGGCCATTCGGGAGCTTTGGTCGGGTCCGTGACAGCGGAAACAGGTGTCGGCCATGATCGGCCGGATATCGCGGTTGAAACTCACCGGGGACTGCGCATGGGCGCAAAAACTAAGGGCCAGAAGGGCAGAGAACCTCATGCCCAAGATTATGGCGCACCTTTCAGCCGCAGCATTTTCTAATTGAACGATGAGCCTGAAGGAAACCTCTGGGACCCCTTTCTTTGTGTTGGATTTGTGCTTGTGTAGCGAGGCCGCCGTCGCCGTGCTGTGGGAATCGCAGGAGCGATTTCCAAGGATTGTGGGAAGGGAGGGAAAGCGGGTTTTGCTTTTCCTGGCTTTCCACAATCCTTCATTTCCACAGCTTGCCGTCTCACGCCGTTTTCCCCGCTGGCCGGATCTTGGTGAACAACTTTCGTTTGGCTAACTGCATTCTCCGCGCACATTCCGTATCGCTTTCATGACTGGCCGTGGCGGCCAAGTCCGCAAGCGTTTCCCCTGCCTTGAGATATTGCTCCGGTTGCTCCAAGGCCGCGAAGACCTCCCACGGTGTGGCCCAGCGTTTATATACCGTCCTGCGTTTTCCGTTGGCGGCGACAAGGACTTCCGGTTGCGCCGATGGACGATGGAAGTTGAGATAGAAATTGAAGCTGTCCCGGTAGAACTCGTTCAGTAGCGTGGCCTGCTCCGGCTCGATGTGTCCATAGCCGATCAGCTTACGGATCACCGCCCCGTTCTTGCTCTCGGCCAGACCGTTGTCGTTGGAGCGGCGGGGCCGTGATTTCGTCTGTTCGATCAGCAGAGCGTTCAGCATTCTGGCGACGCGATGATTGATGTATTCACTGCCGTTGTCGGAGTGAAAGCCCAGGATGCGAAAAGGAAACTGCTGGAGCATTTCCTGTAAAATCGGCAGTAAAAAGGCCTCGCTGATCATTTCCACCGCGCCCACCACTTCCCACTGTGTCACTTCGTCCACTGCGTTTACGTGATATAGCCCTTTGCCTTGCGGGCCGTCGCCCTGATGCACCGTATCCACCCGCAAGTAGCCGGGACGGCCTTTCGGTTGTGGCCGACGCCGCTCTCCGATCGCTATCTGCGTCGGGCGGGTTTTCTCGTAGCGCAACCGCTTCTCGCGATACTCCCGGCGCTTCCTCAAGTTGTACAGATGCGCCACCGAAAGCTTTGCCAGCCGCTCGTACTCCTTCCGACCGAAGACCGTGAACTCCCGCTCCAGAATGCGCCGTGTTGCCGGTCCACTCAGCGTCTCGTGCGCCTCATCCACAGACCCCAGCAGCTCCACGTCGCTTGCCGTGTATTGGCGGTGGAAGCGATGCCGCCGGTACTGTCTCTCCTTCAGCCCCTCACCGCTCCGGTAGCGAGCAATCAGCCGTGTCACCTGCGCCCGGCTCAACCCACTGACCTTCTCCGCGTAACTTCGCAGCAATCCCTTTTCCTCCCTCTTCCGTACCCAGTACTCGTGCCGGCACAGCAGCGCCTCTAGCCACACGTAGATCTCTTTCCGGTCCTGCCCGCGTAACTCATACTCTCCGCTCGCTGTTAAAAACTCCCGGATCTGCTCCAGGTTCAATGCCTCGCCGTCCGTCATGTTGATGATCAATCCCCAGCTTGCTCAC
>JBKJSR010000722.1:0-5503 GCA_046594355.1 Bryobacter sp. | reverse complement strand
GTCTACCGTGATCACTTCCCCGTTCATCAGGGTGATCGTGTAGCGCACACCGGGAGCGGTAGTGATCAGGTTGATGTCGAATTCGCGTTCCAGGCGTTCCTGAACAATTTCAAGATGCAGCAAGCCGAGAAAACCGCAACGGAAACCAAACCCCAGGGCGGCGGAACTCTCCGCTTCGTAACTCAAAGCACTGTCGTTCAGCCGCAACTTCTCGAGTGCATCGCGAAGCAGTGTGTGCTCGTGGCTCTCCACCGGATAAAGACCGGCGAAGACCATCGGCTTGATGATCTGAAAGCCGGGTAGCGGCTCGGGTGCGCGGTTGCCCGCCTCCATGATGGTGTCGCCAATTTGCGCATCGGCGACAGTCTTGATATTGGCGAAAAGAAATCCGACTTCGCCCGCGCTCAATTCATCGCAGGGAATCGGCTTGGGCGACTGGTAGCCTACCCCATCCACTTCGTAAACTTTGCCATTGGCGTTCAACTGCACCTTCATGCCCTTGCGGACTTTGCCGTCCACAACACGCATAAGCACGATGACGCCGCGGTAAGAATCAAACCAGCTATCAAAAATCAGCGCCCGCAGCGGGGCATCGGGATTGCCACCCGGCGGCGGCACTTTCTTCACGATCGCCTCGAGAATTTCTTCAATCCCAATCCCGTTTTTCGCGCTCGCCAGCACCGCTTCCGAGGCGTCCAGCCCAACCAGCGTTTCGATCTGTTCGCGGATGCGCTCCGGCTCCGCGCTGGGCAGATCGATCTTGTTGATGATCGGAATAATTTCGAGATTCTGGCCGAGCGCCAGATAGGTATTGGCGAGTGTCTGGGCTTCCACCCCTTGCGAAGCGTCTACGACAAGCAGCGCCCCTTCGCAAGCTTGCAGACTCCGCGAAACCTCGTAAGTAAAATCGACATGCCCCGGCGTGTCGATCAGATTGAGCTGATAGAGAAGGCCGTCTTTGGCCTTGTAATTCAAGCGCACCGCGTGGGATTTGATGGTGATGCCACGTTCCCGCTCGAGGTCCATCGAGTCGAGAACCTGTTCCATCATTTCACGCTGACTCAAGGCTCCGGTTCGTTCCAGAAGGCGGTCTGCCAGCGTGGATTTGCCATGGTCAATGTGCGCAATGATCGAGAAGTTCCTAATAAATGCTAGATCCATGCGCTAAACTGAGGGTTCCTCTTCAGTATCCCATATGTCGTCATTCCATCCCCATGAAATCAAAGTGCGCGAAGGATCTGGCAACCCCCAGGGCCTGCGTATTTCGATCGTGGTGAGCCGTTTCAACCACCTCGTCACCGAACGTCTGCTCGATGGAGCGCTCGATGCGCTTTCTCGCGCCGGGGCGAATGCAAACGATCTCGAAGTGATCAAAGTTCCGGGAGCATGGGAAATGCCTGTGGTGGTAGCCGAACTCGCCCGCCTCGCTAAAACCGATGCGATTGTCTGTCTCGGTTGTGTGGTTCGCGGCGATACTCCCCACTTCGATTATGTGGCCGGTGAGAGCGCCAAAGGCATTGGCGCGGTCGCCAGAAATTCGGGCATCCCTGTAGCCAACGGCGTGTTGACAACTAACACCATGGAACAGGCCCTCGACCGCGCCGGCGGCAAGATGGGCAACAAAGGTGCCGAGGCCGCGATGTGCGCGGTCGAGATGGCGCAACTCCTTCGGGATCTGAAGAGCGCGAAGGGATAACGAGGAAATGGCCAGCCGGAGAAAATCGCGCGAACGTGCGCTTCAGGTCCTGTTTTTGTGCGACCTCGGTAAGCACGATATCGACGAAGCGATCGAAGCGTATTACTACACGCTGCACAGCGAAGATGAAGACTTCTCGCAATTGCCGAATGATCCCTTTATGGAAGAGCTGGTGCGCGGTGCAATGGCAAAGCGCGAAAGTCTCGACGAGCAGATCGGCAAGGCCAGCGAGCACTGGAGAATCGATCGCATGCCGTCCGTGGATCGCAACATCCTGCGCCTGGCGGCCTTTGAATTGCTCGATGGCAAGTTGCCCTACGCTGTCATCATTGATGAAGCTCTCGAGCTAGCCCGCCGCTACAGTGGGCAGGAGAGCGTCGCCTTTGTGAACGGGGTACTCGATTCCATCCGTGCAAGCAGGGAACAACCGGGCCTCAAGAAAGACGCCCCCGAAGCTTCACTTGCCGATACAGAAGGTTGAGAAAATCCGGTTCAGGATGTCATCGGCCGTAGTAGCTCCAGTTAGCCCATCCACTCCCCGCAACGAGGCATAGAGGTCCAGCAATAGCATCTCGTGAGGAATGCCTTCTTCAATTGCATTGCGTCCGCGCTCCAGATACGCAACGGCTTCCCCAAGCAGCCCCTTCTGGCGCAGGCTCGTGAGAAAGCCGTCATTGGCCTCAAGCAAGCCTCCCGGCGCAATCAACCCAAGAATGCGCTCCCGCAGTAGAGCCAGATTCTCCCCGGTGCTGGCGGAAACCGCAATCGCTTCCGCCGCAACGCTCTCGTTCGCAACCAGATCGCACTTGTTGGCAACCAGCAGAAAACGGCCCTGCAGCCGCGCCCGCTCAAGCAGCGTTGTCGTCTCCGCATCCAGCCCAACGCTCGCGTCATAGACCACCAGCGTCATGTCGGCATCCGCCATCGCCTGGTGACTGCGCTCAATCCCGAGCGACTCCACCAGATCGCCCGATTCCCTGATCCCCGCCGTATCCATAAAGCGCACCGGAATTCCGTCCAGAGCCGCCGACTCCGTCACCAGGTCTCGCGTGGTTCCGGCAATCTCCGTCACAATGGCCCGATCCTGCTCGAGCAGCGCATTGAAGAGGCTCGATTTGCCAACATTCGGCCGTCCCACGATGGCAAGTGAAAACCCTTCGTGTACGATCCGGCCAAAGTGAAAAGAAGCTTCCAGCAGCTTTAAGCCATCCAGCACCGGACCAAGCCGCCGCAACAGCTCGTCGTTGGGGGCAATCGAAACATCGTCCTCCGCAAAATCAATGCCCGCCTCAAGCAAGGAGATCATCTCGATCAGTTGCTCCTTGAGAGGGGAGACGCGACGGCTGAGAGACCCACCCAATTGCTGCGCCGCAACCTTGGCCTGATAGAGAGTTGTCGATTCAATCAGATCGCGTATGGCTTCTGCCTGCGGCAGGTCGATGCGGCCAAGCAGGTAGGCCCGCAGTGTGAATTCGCCGGGCTCGGCTAGACGCGCCCCCAGCTCAGTAGCCCGCTGCACGCAATAGCGCAGAATTACCGGAGAACCATGACAGGAGATCTCTACTACGTCTTCACTGGTAAAGCTGTGGGGAGCCTGAAACCAGGTCGCTACTACCTCATCGACGCGTTCGCCGGCATCGTCCACCAAAATACACAACGTGGCATGCCGGGGCTGCGGGTTCTCGAAAGAGTGAAGCAGGAGTTCTGCGATTGGCAAAGCTTGCTTGCCGGACAGACGAACGATTCCCAAGCCACCCCGCCCTGGAGGCGTGGAGATGGCAACTATCGTGTCTTTGAGATTCAAGTCTTCAGCGGACTAGCGGTTGCCGCCGCCATCCCCGCCGCCCGTGTTTCCGCCGCCATTAGGGCGCGGACCACGATACCCACCGCCGCCGCTCGGACGGCCACCACTGGGGCCTTCACGACGCGGACCAAGCCCGCTTCCGGGTCTCACACCACCACTGGACGGTCGTGGGCCGCCACCGCCACTGGGGCGTCCGCCACCATAAACACCACCTGGGCGTCCACCGCCGGGTCTTCCACCGCCGCCACTCGAAGGACGTCCACCGCCGCCGCTTCTGCCGCCGCTTCTCGCACCACCACCAGCGGGACCTCTACGGTCTCGCGGAGGACCGGCCGGAGCAGCGGGCGTTACCATGCCTGCCGGAATCACTACACACTGGCGCCCACCACCCAAGCCCACAGACTCACTGCGAATCTCCGTCTCCGGACGCAGCGTCATGTGGATTATGCGGCGCTCGCGGCTGCTCATCGGGGTGAAGAAAAAGGGCTGGCCGCTTTCCTTCACCTTTGCAGCGGCGGTCTGCGCTGCCAGACGCAATTCTTCGATGCGCTGCAATCGGAAGTCCTTGGCATCGAACACAATCAGCGAATGGTCTTCATGCGGCAGCCGCAGCATCTCCATCGTCAGGTGCTCGAGAGCCAGCAGAAGCTCCGCCTTGTTCTGTAGCAGCAACTCCGACTCGGGGCCGCTGAATTTCACGACAATATCGGGATTCTCAATCTCCGGATAGGTCGAAGCACCTTCCACAAATTCGTAGTCCACGTCGATGTCCACAGAGTCCAGCAGGACGTCTAGAAAGTCGCCGATTTTGTCTTCGTATTGTTCTATTGGGTATTTACGAGTCATGTATTCCGCACCAACCGGATCCAGGCTTGTCTATTTCTTCTTCTTCACATTGACGACCACTTGTGAGGGTGGCCGTACCGGAGCCGGCTTGAATTTGCTAAAGATGTATTGCTGAAGCATGGCAAACACGTTGCCAGTGAGCCAGTATAACACCAGTCCAGATGACGCTCCGTAGAACATGAACGCGAACATCAGCGGCATGAAGAGCATAATCTTCTGCTGCTGCGGGTCCATGCCCGCCGAAGGAGTCATCCGCTGCAGCAGGAACTGGGTAACCACCATCAGCACCGGCAGGATCCGGATCGGGATTGTTTCCGGCTGAGAAAGATCATGCACCCAGAACCACTGCGCCTGCCGCATCTCGATCGCCACGCTCAACACCGAATAGAAACCGATCAGGAACGGCATCTGCAGCATCAGCGGCAAACATCCGCCGGCCGGATTCACGCCGTGCAGCTTATACAGCGCCATCACCTCTTCGTTCTTCTTCGCCGCCCGCGGGTCCGTCATCGCGATGCCCTTGTACTTGTCGTTGATCTTCTGCAATTCCGGCTGGATGAGCGTGGTCTTTTGCATCGACTTCATGCTCGACATCTTCAGCGGCAGACTCAGCAAATTAATAATGATGGTGACGACAATAATCGACCAGCCGTAGTTATGAATGAATTTGGAGTTGACGTAATCGAGGGCATAAAACAGCGGCTTTGCCACAATGCCAAACCAGGTTCCAAAGTCCACCATCTGCTCCATGCGGGGATCCACCGACTTGAGAATTTCCAGATCCTTGGGGCCGATAAAGAACGAGAGCTGATTATTCGGCGACCCGCCAACTGCCATTCCAATATTCGATTGTTCTTTCTTGTCCGGGTCGGAAAGTGGAATGAAGGTGTCGGATGTGGTCTGCAATTCCAGGTTCGCGCCGGCTTTGTTCACAGCGACAGCGGCAAAAAACTGATCCTGTATGCCGGCGATGAAAAAATGTCCGGTATCCGTAGACCAGCTCTTCCCGGCATCGGACGCGCTCTTGATTTCGAGGTTGCCGGACGATGGGTCGAGACGCACGGTGGTTCCCAGCGAATATGCGTTAAAAGCATAGTGGTCGCCAAAGCCTCCGCGCCAAGCGAGGTTGTGCGGCGCGGCGACACCGTTCAGCACGA
>JBKJSR010000410.1:0-2718 GCA_046594355.1 Bryobacter sp. | reverse complement strand
ACCGCAGTTACAAAGGGGAGATTGGGACACAGTTCCCGTATTGTGGCGGCAACAATTGCCCGAACACTGTTATCTCCGGTGGCAAAGATGATTCCCTTCAGACCGTATTCGACAATCAACGCAGGAAGATCAATTTCACGCCCAAGAACGCTATAGCCAAGAGTTGAGTCTCCAATACTTCGCGCGGCATCAATCAGGCCAACCATCTTGTATCGACCTTCTTTTTCAACCAGGTCGATGATGACTTTCGCTTGACCCGAAGACCCGACCAGCGCAATATTGTCCATTTGCATGTTCCTAACTTATGGCCAGTCGGCAATTTTTGTGCCAGCGGCTTCCAGAAATCCAGTATGTAGTTATTTGCTGGTTTGCCGGTAGTGGCTGAAGCAGAACGAACGTGAGATTGGCGTGGACCCGTTTATCCTTGGCGAAATCCGATTTGGCATTCTGCTGCTCCCCGCTGGCAAACGGCGTCAAAACCTGGATCGCTGGTTCAGGGAAGGCGTCGCAAAAGTTCAATGTGTCGCTTGGGAAGCAGCCAGGGGGATGCGCTGGGCCAAACTGCTTGCCGACCTACGGGCTTCGGGCCAGGCTATGCCTATCAAGGACAGTCTGATTGCGGCTACTGCGCTGGTCCACGGCTTTATTCTCGTGACTCGAAATGTAAGCGATTTCCGCAAGGCGGGCGTAAAGATGTTCGACTCGTTCATCGACTGAGGTGCCTTCCTGTCATTTCGCATTTGAATGTCTAAGAGGAGGCAGAATCTTCTGCCTCCTAACTGGAGGGCCGACTTGGGACTTGCCTCTAGTCATCTTCCGATAGTTGGACGTGCTTGGCGGCGGCGATGATTTTTTCGGCCTGGGGCTGGGGGACGAAATCATAATGGTCGAATTCCATTGAGAATGTCGCTCTTCCCTGCGTCATCGCCGTTAAGTCATTCTGGTAACTTAACATCTCCGACATCGGGACGATCGCCCTGATCATCTGCGAGCCAGCGTTGACTTCCATGCCTCCGACTCGGCCTCTTCGGCTGTTGAAATCACCTAAGAGATCGCCCGCGTATTCCACCGGTGTCTGTACTTCCACTTTCATCACCGGTTCGAGCAGGGCGGGCTTGGCGATTGCCATTGCAGCTCTAAACGCTTTGCGGCCGGCCATCTTGAAGCTCATCTCGTTCGAATCGACATCATGATAGCTGCCGTCGTAGAGAGTTACTTTGAAATCAACCATCGGAAAGCCAGCGAGCCAGCCGTGGGCGGCCGCTTCCTGAATTCCTTTTTCGACCGCAGGTACATATTGCTTGGCTACAGAGCCGCCGAAGGTGGCGTTGACGAACGCGAAGGTCTCGCCGCGAGTGAGCGGTTCGATCTTCACTTTGCAATCGCCAAATTGACCGTGGCCGCCGCTTTGCTTTTTGTGTTTGCCCTGTACATCCGCGAAGCCGCGAATTGTTTCACGATAGGCGATTTTAGGAGCGTGGATTTCGACGTCGACGTTGAAACGCTTGCGCAGGCGGGCTACCACCGCTTCCACATGCTGCTGGCCGTTGCCCGCGAGGAGAAATTCCTTGGTTTGCGGATCGCGATAGAAGCGGAGGCTGGGGTCTTCTTCCAGTACCTTGTGCATGCCAGTGGAGAGACGGTCTTCATCGTTGCGTGTCTTGGCGAGGATGGCGAAGGCGATGGAGGGTTCAGAGAGGTGCACTGGTTCCCAGTGTTGGGGCCTGGTCTTGTCGGATAGGGAATCGCCAGTTAGCGTTTCTTTGAGCTTGTGCATGACGCCGATATCGCCGGTAGCGAGCTCGGAAACTTCGTTGATCTGCTTGCCGAAGGGCGTGGCGAGGTGGGCGAAGCGCTCGTCGTGGTGGGTGCGGTCATTGATCAGATGACCGTCGCTGCGTAGTGTGCCGGCCATGACCTTGAAGAAACTGACGCGGCCGGCGAAGGCGTCGCATAGTGTTTTAAAGACGAAGATGCTGGGGGCGGATTTTGTATCGAGTGGCAGGCGATCGGTCGGGCAGGGGAGGTATTCGGCGACGAAATTGAGCAAGTCGCGGATGCCGAGATCCTTGAAAGCGCTGACGCCGAGGATGGGGAAAACCTTGCGGTGGATTATTTCTTTTTTGAGTCCTTTGGTGAGGTGCTCGGGGGAGAGGGAGCCTAGTTCGAAGAATTCCTGCATGAGTTCGTCGTCGTCTTCGGCGATCATTTCGATCAGCTCTTCGCGGGATTCGACGCTGCAGCAGCGGCGGCCAAAGCGGTCGCGAATTTCAGTGACGACGTTGGTGAAGCTGGCGCGTTCGTGGTCGAGTTTGGTGACGACAAAGACGACGGGCAGATTGAATTCGGCGGCGTAGTTCCAGGCCCTCTCAGCCTGGACCTGAACACCACAGGAACCATCGACGATCAGAAGCATGGCGTCGGCGGCTGGCAAGCAGAGGCGCGCGTCGTGAATGAAGGTATTGAGGCCAGGGGTATCGAGGAGGTTGATTTTCTTTTTCGAAAACTCGAGGGCGGCGATGCCTGTAGAGATGCTGTGCTTGCGGAGAACTTCTTCTTCGTCGAAGTCGGTGATGGTGGTACCTTCTTCGACGCGCAGCAGGCGGCTGGTTGCGCCGCCGGCAAAGAGCATGGCGCTGGCGAGCATGGTTTTGCCGGAATGGGCATGCCCCGCGAGCGCCAGATTTCTGATATCGACTGTGGCGTAGAGACGCATCG
>JBKJSR010000356.1:0-4178 GCA_046594355.1 Bryobacter sp. | reverse complement strand
GACTAATGCAGATGTGCTGAAGCTGCCGCTCGCGACAGTTGCGATGGGCATCGGCGATCCTTCTCAGCCGCCTCCCTACAACAAGGACAAGGCGGGGCAGAACAAGCGTTACCACTTCTTCTGGCAGGATACTTATCGCGTGAATGCAAAACTCACTTTGAACTATGGTCTCGCCTGGCAGTTTGAATCTACTCTTGTGAATGGCGACTTGAGTAAGCCTGCATTACTTGCTACTATCATGGAGAGCCTGGAACCGACTAAGCCAACTTACACTAACTGGTCTCCTTCCCTCGGCTTTGCCTGGAACGTCGGCAAGGATAATAAGACCGTGATTCGCGGCGGTGGTGGCATTTATTACGATACAACCGAGATCTCCCAGCGCCTCGGTGAGCGGGCCGCCATAGGTCCGGTGGGTAATGGGCGGCAGGTCATTGGAGGGCAGAGCGTAGCGAATCCAATCGCCGGAATCGTGAATCCGATTCCGGGTGTCTTGCCCAACGTTGTGGTGGGGACGCCGCTTGATTTCCGCACCCTGCCAACCGGCTTTCGCCTGTCGGATCTGATGGCAATTTTGCCGCAAATCCGGGCGGCATCGGAGGCGACCGTAGCCAATCCGAAGCCGAATGATTTGAGTGTCCGGAACATCAACATCTCGAAGCAGGGTACGGACATTTATCCCTACAAATATGGTGCCGCTTATGCGCGTCATCTGACCCTGGGCGTGCAGCGGCAGGTACGTAACGATTTAGTAGTGACGGCAGACTTTGTCTACCGGCATTCCTTGCGTGAGGATCTGGGATCGCTCGATTACAACCGCTTCTTTCGAGTTCAGGGTCCGGTGATTCCGCGCTGCACGACGGCCGCACAGGCTGCGTCTCCAACGGCAAATTGTTCCACTGGCTCAATCGGAATTCGTACTCCGGCGGGACGGACAGATTACAAGGCGTTGCTTGTCAAAATCGACAAGCGATTCTCGAAGCGTTACCAGTTTCTGGCTTCTTATGCGCTTGCTAGAGCCAACGGAATGAACGGCGTTACCAATCTCGACAACTGGTTTGAGAATTTTGGTCCCACCGGAGGCCGCCACAGTTTGAATGTCTCGGGGATAGTGGATCTCCCCTTGAAGACTCAGGTTTCATTCATTTCATCCATAGGCACGCGGGGAGCCTACCGGCCTCAGGTCGGTAGTGTCGATCTGGACGGAGACGGCCTGGATACTTCCTTCCTTCCGGGCTGGAATGTACCCGATCGGCATCCGACCAAAGAGCGCCTTGAGTCCGGCATTGCGGCATGGAATTCCGCTTACCCCGATCTCGCGAACGGGCAGCGTCCGCGGACCTCTCGCAATCAGACGATTCCGAAGTTGAGCCTTCCGGCGGACTACTCCTTTGGCGATAATTTTTACTCGCAGGATCTGCGCGCGACCAAGACAATTCTGTTCAGGGAAAAGTACAAGCTGAACTTGTTCGTCGAAGTCTTCAACATCTTTAACATTGCGAATCTGGGCGGCATCGGCAGCAGTCTCAACAACCCGGCCGCGTTCGGTGTGGCGACGAGCCGTGCAGGACAGGTATTCGGCTCAGGCGGGCCAAGAGCCTTCCAGGTGGGTGCCCGCTTCGCCTTCTGATGGCTGTTAGCGCTGCTTCGGCTGGGTGAAGAAAGAGCGCGGCTCAAGGGCGGTGATCGACCAGCGCTTGCCGCGCTTGGTGAATTCGATGGTCAGCACTTCACGCTGCTGGTGAAAGATCATGCTGTCGCCTTTCGAACGGAAGTCGAGATACCAGTCCACTTTGGCAACCTGCTTTTCAGCCGTGCCGGAAGTCGTCTGGATCTGGATGCTGGAATTGTGGTCCGCAGCCTGGATCATGCCGGCGAGCTGTTGACGGAGTTCGTCGCGACCGGGAATATTCTTGTCGATCGGGTTGAGAAAGCCGGAAACATTGCCTGCGCTCAGGTCCGTTGCCATCGAGGCAAGGATGCCCCGCAGCTCATCTTCGGTAGACGCGAATAGCAGGGCGAAGAGGCTTCTACGTGCGATAGCTTCCATTGATCTCGATGTAGCCTTCCGTGAAATCGCAGGTCCAGAATTCGGTTGTACCCTTAGCGTTGCCGGCGATGCGCAAGTCGATCACGACATCCTTTTCGTCTAGCCGCAGCTTGAGCTTCGCTTCATCAAAGGGCGCTGCGAGTCCGGCTTTACAAACACGTTTGCCCTGCAGGTAGATGTCGACTTTCGCGGGATCGAATTTGGCACCCGAGTAGCCGGCGGCACAGATGATGCGTCCCCAGTTTGGATCGGAGCCGGCGATTGCTGTTTTGACCAGAGGGGAATTTGAAATGGCCCGGCCAATCAGCACTGCGTCGTCGTCCGTCTTCGCGCCACTGACAAGAACGCGAATCAGCTTCTTTGCGCCTTCGCCGTCGCGGGCAATCTGGGCAGCAAGGCTCTTCATGACACCGGTAATTGCATTGGCGATCAGCTTGAGTTCGTCCACGCCTGGCTTGATGCCGCTCGCGCCATTGGCGAGCAGAACGACCGTGTCGTTGGTCGAAGTGTCGCCGTCGACACTCAACCGGTTGTAGCTGACATTGGTAGCGCTGGTGAGAATCGCTTTGAGGTCTTTGACCGTGATCGCGGCGTCGCAAAGTACATAGCCGAGAGTTGTGGCCATGTTGGGTTGGATCATCCCCGAGCCCTTAGTCATGCCCGCGATGTGGACCATGCCCTTTTTAAGTTGGACGCTAGCTCGTGCTGTCTTCATGACGAGGTCTGTGGTCATGATCGCCTTGGCGACATCGCCAAAGCGTTCGCTCGAAAGGCCGGCAAAGAGGTCTGGCAGTGCGCTCGTAATCTTCTTCGAGTCGAGTTCAACGCCAATCACTCCGGTGGACGAGGGCAGCACTTCGGCTGGGGTGCAGCGGGCGTGTTTGGCTGCTGCCTTCACAGTAGATTCGGCTACCTTCATGCCGCTGCGAGTGGAGCAATTTGCATTCCCGGCGTTGATGATGAGAGCCTTGACTTTGCCCCTCGAAGCTTTGAGGTTCGCCCTGGAAAGCACTACCGGTGCGGCGGCGACAAGGTTCTGGGTAAAGACCGCAGCGGCGTTGGCGGCTGGTTGGCTCACGATGAGCGAGAGGTCGTCCTTGTTGACTTTGCGGATGCCGGCGTAGACGGTGCTGTATTGATAGCCGAGAGGCAATTCGTTGCTCATTTATGCTCCCAAAATTTCATTTTCGACGATATGCAGCCCATTGCGGAAGTCGGTGCCGCTCACGCGTTTGCGGCCCTCCTGCTGCACTTCAAGCAGCTCGAGGACATTGTTGTGGCCGCAGGAAATCTTGAGCGGGCCGTTGCTCGAAAGGACACGACCGGGTTCTTTCGAGGTGATTTCTCCGGTCACTCGGGTCTTCCAGAAGCGAAGGGTCTGATCGCGGAATTGAGTCATGGTTCCAGGCCAGGGGTAGAAACCGCGGGTGCGGTTGTGAATGAGCGTTGCGGGCCATGACCAGTCGATCGCCGCGTCGAGCTTGCTCAGCATCGGTGCGTGCGTGGCTTCTTTATCGTTCTGCGCGGTACCCGGTTGGCCGGGGTCCGCGAGCGTTTCGATAAGGAGTTTTGCGCCGAGCATCGAGAGCCGTTCACCGAGCTCGACAGCGTTCTCATCGGGGTCGATCGAAGTCTCGGCTTTCAGAAGCATGTCGCCGGTGTCGAGGCCCGCATTGATCTGCATGGTCGTCACTCCGGTGACAGCCTCGCCATTGGCGATGGACCACTGGATGGGGCCCGCACCGCGATACTTGGGGAGTAGCGAAGCGTGGACGTTGATAATGCCAAAACGTGGAATGTCGATGATGTTTTGGGGAATGATCTGGCCATATCCGACTACAATCATCAGGTCCGGGGCCTGTTGCTTGAGGATCTCGACGACCTCGGGCTGACGGATTCGTTCCGGCTGTTCGACTGACAAATTGAGGCGAAGGGCGGCCTCCTTGACTGCGCTCATGGAGACGGATTGACCCCGCCCCTTGGGGCGATCCGGTTGAGTGTAGACGCTCAGGAGGTCAAAGCCGGCGGCGGCCATGACTTCGAGCGAGGGAACGGCGAAGGCGGGGGTGCCGAGAAAGATGGCTCTTAGTCCCATTCGCCGGCCTTCTGCAGTCTGCGGATTTTGCGCCGG
>JBKJSR010000203.1:0-2839 GCA_046594355.1 Bryobacter sp. | reverse complement strand
GATAAGTGCGATCAGGGGACGGCCGAGTTCGCGGAGGGCTGCAGCTTGTGCAGCGAGCAGCGGATCGCAATCGAGATGGACGGCGAGGAGGTCTTCTTGTTTAAGCCGACTGGCGGCTTCGGCGAGCGGAATAATTTTCGTTCTGGTATCCAACCTTCTATTTCAGCAAGTCGAGAGCCTCTAGCGCTACCTGTTCCGCTGAAATGCGTGTCATGCAGCGATGATCGATGGGGCATTCACGAAGCTTGCAGGGGGAGCAATGGACAGGATGGCGGACGATGCGGGCGCGGGGGCCCACCGGGCCAGTGCCGATGTGATCGGTGCTGCCGAAGATCGTGAGGCTGGGTGTGCCGACGGCATAGGCGACGTGCATTGAGCCGCTGTCGTTGGTGAGCATGAGTTCGCAGCCCGCACAGAGTTCGATAAATTCGCGCAGGCTGGTGCGGCCGGCGTAGTTTACGACTGCGATGCCGCGAGCCTTCAAATCTGCTTCGACCGTTGCGGCGATATCGCTTTCGGCGGCGCTGCCAAAGAGGGCGACGGAAGCGCCGCGCTCTAGAGCGATGGTAGCTGCGGCAGCGGCGAATCGATCGGGGTCCCAGCGCTTGGCACTGCCGAAGGCCGCTCCGGGGCTGACGCCAATGACGCGGCCCCCGAGTTCGCGCGGGACGACGTTGTAGAGGCGAATCGGGGCCTCGATGTCGTAGCCGGGAATCAAGCCGGCGAGCCGCAAGAGTTCGAGGTAGTAGAAACGTTCGTGGCCGATGACGGCGACAGGAATGGCGCTTGTGAGGAGCAGCCCGCGCCCATCCCGGTTGTAGCCGATACGTTCGGGGACGCGGGCGGCATACACGAAAGCGGCGGCTTCAAAAGCGTTTTGGAAGAGGATGGCGCGATCAAATCTGCCGCGCAGACTTTTTGCGAGCGTGAACTTGGCGGCGAGGTCATTGAGGCCGCGCCCGGTTGGATAGGGGATAAGCTCGTCGCAAAAGCTTTCCCCACCATAGAGATCGGCGAGCCAGGGAAAGCCGAGGATCGCGATGTGGGCATTGGGCCAGGCGGCCCGCAGGGCGTGCAGGGCGGGCAGACACATGATTGCGTCTCCCAGCCAGTTTGTCGCCCGTACGAGGATGCGCATAAAATCTATCTCAGCATGTTAAGCACCGATCAGCTTGCCAATCTCGACCGCGACGGTTATCTGGTTCTTCCCGATCTGATATCGAAACACAGACTGGAGGCGCTGCGGGAGCGCATTGAAGAGCTATTCGAAGAGGAAGGGGAGAACGCCGGGGCTGAGTTCAAACAGGAGAGCGGTGCGCGGCGGCTAGCGAACTGCGTGGATAAAGGCAAGGTGTTTGAGGATGCGATTTTGATTCCCGAGATGCTGGCGGCCAAGGCGCATATCCTTGGCCCGGATTTCAAGTTGTCGAGCCTGAATGTGCGCTCGACCAATGCGATGAGCGAGGCGGACCAGCCGCTGCATGTGGACATGAACGCGATCGCGGATGAGCGCGGCTATTGGGTCGCGAACACGATTTTTATGCTCGACGACTTTACGCCCGACAACGGGGCGACGCGGGTGGTGCCGGGATCGCACAAGTGGGGACAGCGGCCGCAGGAACAGATGTCCGACCCTTTTGCCGCACACCCGCAACAGATATTAGTAACCGGCAAGGCCGGCACCATCGTGATCTGCAATGCGCATACCTGGCACGGCGGGACGGCGAACCGGACGAGTAAACAGCGGAGGGCGATGCACGCGTTTTTTTGCCGGGGAGACAAGCCGCAACAGCAGTATCAGAAGAAGCTTTTAAGGCCGGAGACGCAAGCGGGTTTGAGCGGGCAGTTGCGGAAATTATTGGCGCTCGACGATGCGCTGAACGATCAAATCTCGGCGCACGTCGCGGTGACAAGCGGCTTTTTGAAGTAGCTCTTTGAATTTAAGTAAACGGAAGTCTCAGGACTGGGCCGGGTCTTTTTCAATTTTCTTCAAAACGTCTTTTGGATGTCGAGACTCGACATCACAGGATGAACCCATTCAAGTGGAGACGCCGAACCGGGGGAGTATGTATCGCATTACGACGAAGTAAGCGACGAAGAAGAGAGCAAAGCTGATAATTTCGGTCATGCTGATTCCTACGCTCCTACTATATGTGATGCGGAAGAGTTCTGCGCGATGAGGGACTTGGCCTTGTCCGTCGCCTGGGTGAGTGTGAGGCTTGGATCTTGTGAGCGGAGATTTTCGATTAGGGCAAAGAGGTTGCTGGAGCGGGCGAGTTCTTCTGCAGAGGGTGGAGAGTTGATGGATTGATCTGCGGTGCCGGAGATACCGTGGGAGTTGAGACAGCGGATACAGTGGGCGCGGCTTGGCCATGCTCGCCACTGGACGCGGAGAACGGCACCTGGTTCCAGAGAAACAGGGAAGTGACCCCACTTGCTCTTCTTCACTGGAACGCCGCCGGGGCGGCCGGAGCGCTCATCCGCAAGGTGTTTTGCGAGCGCAGCGATGCCGGTACCGTGCCTGAGTGTGAGATCGAGCGAACGCGAAATCTCGCCATTGTCTTGCCGCTGCCAGGATCGTTTGATTGCGCGTACGGAGGCGATCGAGGTGAACTGGATTTCGACGATTTGGATGTCGTGAGTCCCCCAATGTACATTCTGGTAGGAACGCCATTTCAGCAATATACTCTTGTGGCCGATGGCGATCGGCTGGCTCGTGGGCGTGAAGGCCTTGCGGAGGTCGTTGGCGGCGAGGAGCCAGACTGGAGTGAGGATGCAGACGACGTACCGGAGAATGCCATTTGTGCTGCCGGTTGTTGCGAGCAACGGGATAGCCGGA
>JBKJSR010000167.1:0-12492 GCA_046594355.1 Bryobacter sp. | reverse complement strand
CATCCTGATCGTTTCGCCCGCGCCGAGGCCAGTGTCCGCGATGCTGCATTGAACGAGAGTTCGCTCCTCAACGACGCTTACCGTACTCTCCGCGATCCCCTCGCACGAGCCGAATATGTGCTCAAACAAAAAGGCTTCGATATCGGGCTCCAGGGCACCAAGGACGTGCCTCCGGAATTGCTGGAAGAAGTCTTCGAACTCAACATGGCTCTCGAAGGGCTGAAGAGCGGCGACGAGTCCGCACGCCCGCAACTAGCTACCGCCCGCGATCATTTTTCGGCACTCCTGGTGCAATCCGATCTCGAGCTGGACCATCTTTTTGCCGCCCACGACGCAAGTCCGGGCGAACCAGTACTAAAACAAATTCGCGGTCTTTTGAACCGCCGTCGATACATTCAAAATCTCCTCAGGGACGTCAATGGGTACCTTTCAAATTGACTTCGGCGAAGCTGCTTCGCCGGATCGCATCATCGGCATAGATCTAGGCACAACCAACAGTCTGGCCGCCTTCATGGACCTCACCGGACCGGACATCATCCCGGCTCCGGACAATACCCGCATTGTGCCCAGCGTGATCTCGCTGCTCGAAGATGGCAGCTATGTGGCCGGCAATGCCGCCAAAGCCCGCCTCGCTTCGCACCGCGATGCGACGCTCTATTCCACCAAGCGCTTCATGGATCAAGCCGCCACTCCGCTCAAGATTGGCGATACCTCAATCACTCCGCCCGAAGCCGGTGCCCGTATCCTGCTCGAGCTCAAGCGCAACGCCGAGGCCTTCTTCGGCGAGCCGGTTACCAAGGCCGTCGTTACGGTCCCCGCATACTTCAACGACGCGCAGCGCCAGGCCACCAAAGAGGCCGGCCGCATCGCCGGTCTTGAAGTACTCCGTCTCGTCAACGAACCAACCGCCGCCGCCCTCGCCTATGGCCTCGACAAACGCAAGTCCGGCACCATCGCCGTCTACGATCTCGGCGGCGGCACTTTCGACATCTCGATCCTCAAACTCCAGGACGGCATCTTCGAAGTGCTCGCCACCAACGGCGATACACACCTCGGTGGCGACGACATCGATCAGCTCCTGATCCAGATTGCCCTCGAAGACATCGCCGCTGAATGGGGCGCAGCCATCCAGGACGACTCAGCCGCCGTCGAGACCCTCCGCCAGGCCGTCATCAAGGCTAAAGAACAACTCAGCTTCTCCCTCACTACCAACATTGACCTTCAGTACAAAGGCAAGAGCTACCAGCGCGAGGTGACGCGGGAGCTACTGGAGCGCCTCATACTCCCGCTTGTGGAGCGAACCCTCGGCCCCTGCCGCCTCTGCTTGCAGGACGCCCGCGTTACCCCGGAACAGATCAACGAGGTCGTCCTGGTTGGTGGCTCGACGCGCATTCCAATGGTCCGCAAGGCTGTTGAGCATCTTTTCCGCTCCAAGCCCCACACTGAGCTCAATCCCGACGAAGTGGTCGCTCTTGGTGCCGCGATCCAGGCCGGCATCCTCTCTGGCGAAGTCAAAGACACGCTCCTGCTCGACGTCACCCCACTCTCGCTCGGCCTTGAAACTATGGGCGGCGTCGTCACCAAACTCATCCACCGCAACTCAACCATCCCGGCCAGTGAAACCGAACAGTTCACCACCGCCGTCGATGGCCAGACCAACGTCCTCATCCACGTCCTCCAAGGCGAACGTGAGCTCGTCAAGGATTGCCGCAGTCTCGCCCGCTTCGAACTCACCGGCATCGATCCCGTCCCCGCCGGCCTCGCACGCATCGAAGTCAAGTTCCTCATCGACGCCAACGGCATCCTGAACGTCTCGGCCAAAGACACCCGCACCGGCAAAGAGCAAAGCGTCGAGGTCAAACCTTCTTATGGCCTCACCGACGAACAGGTCGAGGCGATGATCCTCGAATCGATCGCCAATGCCGAAAACGATATCCGCGAGCGCCAGGTCCGCGAGTCCCGCGTCGAGGCTGATCGCATCCTCGGTGCAATCGAAAACGCCAGGCAAAGCGAAGCCTGGTATGAGCTGCCCGAAGAAGACAGGCAGGCCATCCATGCCGCCCATAACGAACTCCTTCTCGCTTATCATGGAGACGACTACCATCTCATTCAGGCACACATGGAGAAGCTGGATCAAGCCAGTCTCAAGCTCGCCGAAAACATGATGAATACCGCCGTCCGTGGCGCTCTCAAGGGAACCAAAATATGACCATCAAGCTCACCTGGGATAAAGCCGAAGACATCGGCATCGAACTCTTTGCGGCCCACCCGGACACCGACCCCTTGAAGGTCCGCTTCACCGACTTGCATAAAATGGTGATTGAGTTGCCCGGCTTTGCCGACGATCCGCTCAAATCCAACGAACCTAAGCTCGAAGCCATTCAGATGGCGTGGTATGACGAATTCAAGGAGAACCAGGCATAGACCTCCAATTTTTATTCGCCGTCATTAACATCATCATTAGTGACATAATCCTTGCCGGTGATAACGCCGTAGTCATTGCAATGGCTGTCCGGTCCTTGCCCCCCAAAGAGCGCCGCCTCGGCAGCATGATGGGTGCAGGCCTGGCCGTTGGCTTGCGCATCGTGCTCACCTTCTTCGTCGCCCAGATCCTGAACTTGCCTTATCTGCATTTGATCGGTGGAGTTGCAATCCTCTGGATCGCCGTCAAAGTGCTGATGGACGCAGAGCCGGAAGTGCCCGGTCATGTTCGTCCGGCCGGTGGTCTCATGCATGCCATGTGGATCATCCTCGTCGCCGATATCACCATGTCGCTCGATAACGTGCTCGCCGTCGCCGGCGCTTCCCACGGCAATATCTGGCTGCTCATTTTTGGCCTCGGCCTCAGCATCCCCCTCGTCGTCGGTGCCAGTGGAATTCTCTCGAAGATGATGGACCGCTACCCGATCATTGCTTATATCGGTTCGGCTGTACTTGGACGAGTCGGAGCGGAAATGATCCTCGCGGAACCGATGATCCACTCTTATCTGGGCATCAGCCGCTACACC
Source organism: Bryobacter sp. (assembly GCA_046594355.1). Taxonomy (GTDB): domain Bacteria; phylum Acidobacteriota; class Terriglobia; order Bryobacterales; family Bryobacteraceae; genus Bryobacter. The sequence goes on along the minus strand of JBKJSR010000167.1, from coordinate 9,484 downwards.
GGATGGGGCATCCAGTCTATCGCCGCCATCAGCGTCCTGTTGATCGCAAAATTCTTGATGAAGCGCCGAGCCGATCGAGAGCGCGCCTAGCCGCTTCTACTCCGCGATACTGCGCCTCTTCAAAAATCGAGATGCCGCTCAGGTCCGAGTTCGCATAGTACAAGCCGTCGTGCCCGGCCAGCATTTTCTGTCGCCCCGCAGACTGCAAAAAACCCGGCGTAGGCCTGGCCATCGCGTGCCCGTTACGGAAAACATCGATGCGCGAAACGCAGTCGGCAATATCGGGGTGAGCCTTGGCCAAGTCCGCTAGCGCCGCATCGCGCCAGTATTCCCAAGGCTGTTCGAGCAACATGCGCCGCGCCGCATCGGGTGACTTCTCGGCCACTGCGTAATACCAGGTCCAGACGCTCTGCGCCCGGTGCATCGCAACACTCTGGTGTGTCGCAACCACATAGCCCAGCGACGGCGATCCGTAAATCACGTTGTCCCAGGCCAGCTCTGCGGTCTGAGCTGCTTTGGGAGTCCGGTCGAGAGTCAGGTTTGCGGTGACCCAGGGCGAGTAGCTGAAGCCCTCGGCGCGTGGTGCCCCTTCGATAATGTGGCTCGCCAGAAAGCTCGGAGCCGCCCAGATTACGGTCTGCGCCAGGTACGTGGCCTTGGGCGTCATTACTCTCCAGGCCCTTTTCTGCCGCTGCACTTTGTAAACCGGCTCACCCGCACGGACATACTGACCAACCTTGGCCTGCAGTTGCTTGAGCAGCCAGCCATTCCCCTCGGGCCAGGTAAACGGCCCCTTGTCGTCGTGGTCGCGCGCCGCAAAGTAATGCAACCCGGCCCATGCACTGGTATCGTTTAGCGACATCCCGTAGTCGTCGCGCGTCGAGTAGTCGAGATACCACATTAACTCTTGCGCATCAAAACCATTGGCCTTAAGCCATGCCGGAAAACCGAGTGCCTCCAGCTTCGGGTCGATTTGTCCCAGTGCATGCGGGATTGCAAAGCGGCCTGTCGCATGCAACTCCCCGATCTTGGCGTCAAAACGTTTGAACTGTTCACGGCCCTTGCCCGTCAAAGCAACTTCGGGCTCAAGGCCATACTGCCAGCGGCCATGAATGAAGAGCCGCTCCTGCGGGCTATGGCAGAGATGCCGCTCATTGAGTTCGCCGTTCACCATCAGACCGACTTCTTCAAAGAGTTCGCGCACCAGGGGCGACTTGCGGTTCGGGATCGGGACATAGTGCGCGCCCCACGGATAAGCCGTAACCGCGTTCTCGCCGTAACGGGAATTGCCGCCCGCCTGCTGCTCCATCTCGAGCAGCACAAAGTCCCGATAGCCGCGCTTGTTCAGCCACCACGCAGCCGAAAGTCCCGCCATTCCCGAGCCGACAATCACCAGTGGAACTTTGCGCTCTTCTGTTGCAATCGGGAATGCGCCATGGTCGCGGAGCTTATGCCCAAGAGCAAAGGCATCCATCACAAAGCCACCGGCAACGGTTGGCTTTGCCTTCCTGCCCAGTTGCAGAAAAGGGGCGGCGATGGCATCTCGTCTAGTCATCGTGTCTAGTGATCGTCGCCGCAGCAGCGGCCACACAAAGTGTCGTCGAGGCCGCGACAAAGCCACCGGCAACGGTTGGCTTTGCCTTCCTGCCCAGTTGCAGAAAAGGAGCGGCGATGGCATCTCGTCTAGTCATCGTGTCCAGTGATAAGTCGCCGCAGCAGCGGCCACACAAAGTGTCGCCGAGGCCGCCACATAGCCACCCGCCATCCCGTAACGCCCCTGCTCCAACAGCATCACAACTTCTATGGAGAAGGCTGAAAACGTGGTGAATCCGCCGCAAAAGCCGGTGATCCATAAGTAGCGCTGGTCGCCCGTGAGCCGATGCGTCAGAAATCCGATCAGTGCTCCGCCCGCCACATTTACAACAAAAGTCTGCCAGGGGAAGGGAATCGGCAAGGCCGTAGACAACGCATAACGTGCCACTCCGCCCACTGCCGCCCCGAGACTGATCCAGGCGTACTTCATCAGCGCGTGAGCGGTGTCACAGACAACTTGCGAAACTCAACTACGCCATGGTCACCCTGTACTGCGATCGGACCGGGCATCGCCTCATTCGGGTCGAAGCACATTGCCGTTGGCCCTTCAATCTCCTTGTGGTCCACTGTCACCTTGCCATTGAGTTTGACGGTGACAGTTCGGCCCACGAGGCGCACCTCAAGTGTCTGCCATTCACCAGCCGGATTCGCAGCCTGGACGGCTGGCGGAATGCGCGAGTAGATGCCTCCTTGCGAATGCCCGTCGATCGGCTTGCCGTGTGTATCCTCGATCTGCACTTCATAGCGGCCCCGCAGGCCAATGCCGGAATTCGAGCCGGCTTCATAGCGATACTCGGCATGCAGCTCAAAATTCCAGAAGGATTCCTTCGTGCGGATATCACTGGCCTTACGCGCGTTCTTCATCACTCCGTCGGTGATCGTCCATTCGAGACTACGGCCCGGGAAGGTAGTCTGCCAGCCGCTGAGGTCGAGGATGTTGATCGGCTTCCCAGCCTTCCAGCGTTCGTCGTCTTTGTCGCGAATTACCGGTGCGCGTTCGCCGCGAAAGGTCAGCGCGGGTTTACCGTCGATGCTCTGCTTTCCGACGAGAATGCCCTTCTCGAGCAACGCGGTGTAGACCAGTTTCTTGCCCGCACGCTCAAAGGTCCAGCGCAGCTCCTTGTGGTCGATCGCGATCTCGGGAATCTTGTCCAACTGTCCGCCGGGGGCTCCCACGAAACGGCCTTCGATTTTGGACGATCCAGCTCCGGTAACCTCAAGCCACCAGGCCCGTCCGCGGGCTTCGTTCGGAACGGTCAGGTTCCAGCGGCCATTGAAGTCTTTATCCGCCCCAAAACCCAGGCAGGCGCTGAATGCAAAAAGTAGAAACTTAGTCACGTCCGCTATTATCCTGGATCGGTGCGACTCTCGCGTTGCTAAAGAGCCGTCGAGTGGCGTTTCAGGATCTTGGGAAGGTTGACCGAAAAGGCGCTGCGCGGCACGACGCTGTCGCAGCCTGCATCGACGGCTTCCTGTCTTCTCTCTCCGTCCACGTGTGAGATAAAGCCAAGCAGGCTCAGCTTCTTGATCTCGTCGTCGGTTTTGAAGGCGCGAATCAGACTGATCACATCGAGCTTGTTGTGATTCAGGTCGATCAGCACGAGCAGCGGCTGCGTCTTCGCTTTTGCCAGCGCGTCTGCGAGCGTCTTGGCATATTCAACGGTGATCGCATTCTGCCTGGCAGCAGCATCGATTTTGACCGCGAACATCAAGTCGTCGACTACTGCGAGAACCTTGCGGGATTGAGGTGATGACATATTTTGTGAGTTCAATGAGCGAGCAGGGAAGGAAGAGCTTCGCACTTGGAATGCAAAGCTCTTCCTGATTCTCGCACTTCTTTGGCCCGAACTCTAAAACGCAAGGCGCAGCGCGAACTGAATCTGACGAGCTGGATTATTGTTGGTGGACGTGATCGTTCCAAAACCACCCGAAGAACGGTTCGAATTCGGGCTATCGAAATTCGTCCGGTTCAGCAGGTTAAAGGCCTCGCTGCGGAACTCGAGCTTGAAGCGCTCGGTCAAGGAAAATTCTTTGTGCAAGCCGAAGTTCAGTACATCCACTCGCGGACCGCGAACGATGTTGCGGCCGGCATTACCGAAGGGCTGGCTGCGGTCCGTCGGGATCGAGACGTTGGCCGCGTTGAGCCAGTTGTTTTCAGTACGTGAAGCCGCAGGCGTGACCGGGTCGCCAATGATATTGGGACGGTAGTTGGGCGCACCAGAAACCTGGAAGGCCGAGGCCGGATTATAGGTGAGATTGACTGTCGTGCCGCTTTGCGCGAAGTTGATCGCGGTCATGCGCCAGCCTCCCAGTGCCAGATCCGCCGCCTTGTTCCAGGACGAACCATACTTGCGGCCACGGCCAAAAGGCAGCTCATACAAGAGCGTTGTGACGTTGTTGAAAGGCTGGTCGTAACCGCCGAGGCCTTTCTCGTTGCGAAGGTCGCGGTAGTTGACGCGCGAGTTGTCGCCGTTACCGGTTTCAAGATGCCCGGAGGCGTTGTCGATGGCCTTCGACCAAGTGAACGAATTCAGCAGGTAGAGGCCACGGCTAAAGCGCTTCTCCAGCTTGGCCTGGAAAGCGTTGTAGTTCAAAAAACCACCGCCGAAGGCCACCTGGATGAAGCTGAAATTCTGAATGGGCCGGCGGGCCTGCAGGCTCAGATTTTCTGCCGGACCATTGGGCCGGGCCTGATTGTAATCGCCCAGGATCATCAGGTTCACGCCCCGCGTACCTACATACCCAAGGTCGAGCACAAGATCTTTTCCAAGTTCGCGCTGGATCGAGAAGTGCCAGCTCTGCGTGTAACCCGTTGGGATGTTGCCGGGGATGTAGTTGGCCCGGACGGCCACCTGATTGATGTTTGAAGGAGAGAGGAAATTGTTCGGATAGCCGGCGTCGGTAGTGCGGAAGCAGCTTAAAGGAGCCTCATTGGCGCTAGTGCAAAGAGGCAGACCCGCACCGGTACCTGAGAATGGAGCACGTTGATCGACGATCGGATTGAGCACGTGAGGCAGATTGTAAGCGAGCAGATTCTCTCCACCCATGCGGTTGAAGTGGATGTAGCTGATGCCATAACCGGCGCGGAACACAGTCTTCGGTAATGCGTTCCAAGCCATACCAATGCGGGGGGCGAAGTTATTCTTGTCCGGTTGGACGAGCGACCGGTCATAGATCGATCCTTCCTTGGCGAGAGCCAGGGAGTTGGTGGCCGGGATAAAATTTGAGATACGGTTGGCCGCCTCATACTGCGGCGTCGCAAACTCATAGCGCAATCCAAGATTCAGGGTCAGCTTGCGGGTGAGCTTCCAGTCGTCCTGCAGATAGAAGAAGTGCATCTGCTGGCGGTAGTTCATGATCACCGAATTGTTGAGCTGGTATTGGCTGCGGGCGCCGAAAAGGAAGTCGGCCATGAACTGGGCGTCGTTGTTGGCGGTGCCCTGAACTTGGCTAAATCGTCCCGAGTAGGAATCGCTTCCCATCTTGGGGTTGAAGTCGTCGATGTCGGTTTTGATGCGCTGGTATTCATAGCCGGCCTTGAGGCTGTGGCTGCCGAAGAGTTTTGTGTAATTGAACTTTGGGTTCCACACGGAAGGGTTCTGGAATTGCGGGTTCGAGCTCTGCACGCCGAAGGCTGTAAATCCATTGACGCCTTGTGTATAGACTCCGCCGGTGAAGCGCGGATCGGTGGGAGCGTTGGGGATGTTGAGTTTTGCGACTAGCGGCGTGGTGCCGACAAAGATGGGCGACTTGCCCCCTTCGCTGCGGCTGATACCCATGCGGAATTCGAGGATGGATGTGGGCGACAGCGTGTACGTAGAGCCGAAAGCAAGCTGTTGATTAAGCACGCGGACGTTGCCGTTGTTGTTGCCGCCGGATGGGCCGGGGATGGCACCTGGCTCGAATTGATTGAGGAGCCGGTGAGAGTAACGGGCGAAGGCGTTCAGCTTCTGGGAAATGTAGTGATCGTAGCGGACATCTCCTTTATCGGAGTTCTGAAGAAATGCCGGCAGCGACTGATAGTTGTTGGCAGCGCGGGCGATGTTGGGTGCTGGCAGGTCGGCGATTACGGCGGACGCGAAGCGCCCGATGCGCGAGGCGGGGATCACGCCATCGCCGTAAATAGCTCCGGTGATGGGGTCGAGGATCGGGATTCCCATGCGGCCGGCGCGCACGTCGAGCGAGGGGAGCGTCGCGAAGGTCACGAATTTTTGGGTGCGCCGGAAGCCTTCGTAGTTCGTAAAGAAGAACATCTTGTCCTTGATGATCGGGCCGCCGAAAGTGGCTCCGAACTGATTCTGGATCAGGACAGGCTTGCCGGTCAGGGGCTTGAAGAAGCCTACGGCGTTAAGTTGTGTGTTGCGCAAATACTCATAGGCCGTGCCGTGAAACTGGTTGGTGCCCGAGCGGATGGTAGCGTTGATAACCGCACCGCCGGCGCGGCCATATTCAGCCGAGAAGTTGTTGGTCTCAAGGCGGAATTCCTGCACGGCATCGGGTGAGAGTTGGACAACCTGGTTAGAGAATCCCTGGTTCGAAGTGCCGTAAGCATTGTTGTCGACGCCATCGACGACGAAGTTGTTCTGCGAACTGCGCATGCCGTTGACGTTGAAGCTGGCGTCGCGCGAATTGGCAATTCCCGCGCGGCGGACCCCTGGGGCGAGGAGTGCGAGGTCGGCATAGGCGCGGCCATTGAGTGGGAGATTGACGATCTGCTGCGCACCAATGACAGTGCCGCGAGAACTGGTTTCGGTCTCAAGCTGGGCTACGGAAGTGTCGACCGTGATGGTTTCGCTCGTGGTTCCGATCTGCAGAGTCATATCAACGCGTTGCTTTGCGCCGACGGTGACGCGAAAGGTTTGGGATTTGCCTATCTTGAAGCCGGCGGCTTCGGCGGTGAGCTGATACTCACCGAGGCGCACTGCCGGGAACTCGAAAGAGCCGATATCGCCGGTTGAGGAATTGAATCGAAGGCCCGTGGCTAGCGAATCGAGACGAACTTGCGCGCCTTTGATGGCGAGGCCCTGGGGATCGCGGATCGTTCCAAGGACAACAGCGGAGTCGAATTGGGCGAGAGCGCTTGCGGCGCTCAGGACGAGGAGCAGGCTAAGACGTTTAGATTTTTGAAGCATGATGCTTCATCTACCGTAGCAATTTTGGATTACAAATCGATAAAGCGGTTTATTGGAAGAGATCCTTCACTTTGCCGAAAAAACCGCCCTTTTCCGACTCTTCGCCCGCAGCAGGCAAGCTGTCGCGCAACTGCTCGAAGATCTTACGCTGATCTCGCGAGAGCTTGGTCGGGACATGTACTTCGACGTGAATGAAAAGGTCTCCACGGCCGGAAGCGTTGACGCGCGGAACACCCCGATTCTTGAGGCGGAGTTGCGTTCCGGGCTGGGTACCTTCGGGGATCTTGACTTGTTCGACGCCCTCGAAGGTAGGAATCTCGACTTCTGTTCCGAGGGTGGCCTGTACGAGGTTCACAGGCACGGTGCAATGCAAGTCGTAATCCTGACGGTCGAAAACAGGATGGTCCTTGACACTAAGAACAACGTAAAGGTCGCCGCCTGGGCCGCCATTCGGGCTGGCTTGGCCTTCGGCGTTGAGGCGGAGTTGGGTGCCGGTGTCGACGCCTGCGGGGATGTTGACTTTCAGCTTCTTCTCGCTGCGCAATCGGCCTTCGCCCTTGCACTGTGTGCAGGGTCGGCGAATGATCTGGCCGCGTCCGCCGCAAGTGGAGCAGGTGCGTTTGATTGTCATGAAGCCTTGCTGGAAAAGCTGCTCGCCACGGCCACGGCAGGACGGGCAAGTCGTGAGGCCATCTTCCTTTTCAGCGCCCGTGCCTACGCAGCGCGGGCAGAGATCGAGCTTGGGGATCTGTATGTCGACGGAAGTGCCGCGGACGGCATCTTCGAAGTCGATTTCAAGATCGTAGCGGAGATCTTCTCCGCGGCGCTGCCTGCTGCCGCCCTTGCGGCCTCCGCCACTGCCGCCAAAAAAATCACCGAAGAAGTCGCCGAAGATGTCGTTGAGATCGGTGAATTGATTGGGATCGAAGCCTGCGCCGCCCCCGGCCGAGCTCGATAGTCCCTGGTGGCCATAGCGATCATAGGCGGCACGTTTTTGCGCGTCGCTCAGAATGCCGTAGGCTTCAGCGGCTTCTTTGAATTGTTCTTCCGCCTTGGCGTCGCCCGGGTTGCGGTCCGGGTGATACTTCATGGCGAGCTTGCGATAAGCGGTCTTGAGGCCTTGCTCGTCTGCTGCGCGTTCGACACCTAGGATTTCGTAATAGTCGCGTTTCGTCACCGCCATTTCCTACTTCTTGACCGCCACGCGCACCATAGAGGGCCGCAGAAGCTTACCGCGGAAATTGTAGCCCTTCTGGAACTCGGCAAGGATGCTTTGGTCTTCGGCTTCGTCTGTCTCGACCATGTCGATTCCATGATGCAGATTGGGGTCGAAGAGCTTGCCGCTGGTATCGATTGGCTCCAGTCCCATTCTGGCGAGGAGTTCCTGCAGCCGGGAATGGATCAATTCGACGCCCTTGGCGTAATTCGTATCGGCAGTCTGAACTTGTATGGCGCGTTCAAAATCGTCGAAGGCGGGAAGTAGTGTTTTGACTGTTTCGGCAGTCGCGAGTTCCACGGTTTCCTGACGCTCGCGTTCGGAGCGGCGGCGGAAATTCTCGAACTCGGCCTGACGCGTCTGGGCGAGGCGCAAGAGGTCCTGCTTTTCCGATTCCAGACGAGTCAGTTCCTGTTCGAGGAACTCGATGCGCGTGGCTGGATCGATGGCAAGGTCTTGGGCAGCGTGGGCGGTTTCAGAATTGGCAGCGTCGAAAGTCGACTCCGTCATGTTGCATTCCTCTATTGTGAAGTTGAAGTATTTGGGGCGAGCCTTCGAAAGGCATCGCGTAATCAGGTTGTGGATTCCGCTAAAGCTTGGCCCACTTCCATGACCGCAGCAATTGTGCGCGGATAATTCAATCTTAGCGGTCCGAGGACCGCGACGCGAGCAGACATGCCACCAGCGAGTGGTACGTGTACTCCGATGAGCGTAAATCCGCTGAGCGCGGGGTGGGCGTCGCCGAGTCCAACCTGGATCGCCGGGGTCTGGTCTGAACCCTGTAGAAATTGATCGAGAATCTGAAGAACCTGCTGCTTTTGCTCAAGAGCATGGAAGAGTTCGCGCATCTTCTCCTTGGTGAGATGAAGGTCGAGGCCAACCAGATAAGCGGCACCGTCCATAAAGACCCGTGGCCCTTCCGCGCCCTGGAACAAGCCGCGGGCATAGAACAGTTCAACACGCCGCAGTAGAGCGTGATACTGGCTGCGTTCATCCTTCAGGCGCTCAACGATGGCCCGCCGGGCATCGTTCAAGGTCCAACCGGAAAACTCGCAATTGATGTAATTGCGAATCTCGGCGAGGTCCTCCGCATGCAGGTCCTGGTCGATGCTTACGACCTGGTTGCGCACGGAGCGGTCGGAGGTGATGACCACCATAAGGTATTGACGTGCGGCCAGGGGGAGCAGCTCAACCTGGTACAACTCCTGGGAAGCGGACGGCAGGGATGCGGTGATCGCCACGTTGTGCGTGATTTCCGTGAGGACGTGAGAACCCTCCTCGACGCGCTCGGATATCGAGTGAATCGACTTTAGCTTCTGCTGTAGCTTGGAAACTTCAAGGGGATTGGCACGCACCGGGCCTAGGGAAGACACATAAGACTGAATAGCGCGCGGGGTAGGAATGCGGCCTGCGGAAGCGTGTGTCTGGGTGAGCAGTCCAAGTTCGGCCAATTCAGCCATGGCATTGCGAACCGTTGCAGGAGAAGGAGAGGAGCCGTCTCTTCATTCGCCATTTCCCAACGCCGCTTTACCGGCTCCTCTCC
>JBKJSR010000113.1:0-9025 GCA_046594355.1 Bryobacter sp. | reverse complement strand
TCTTCAATTTCGTAGATGCGGTCTTCAATCGCCTTGGTTGGCTTGCCGGCCAACTTGGCTTCCACCAGCTTCTTGTTCTGCGCCTCCAGCTTCTTACGGAGTGCAGAAGTAACGGGTGTCGGCTTGGCACCGGCGGGAGCACTAACCGGCTTGGCTGGAACTGGCGCGGGCTTGGCTGAAACCTGCGTTGGTTTGGCTGCCACTGGAACCGCAACTGTGGGCAAAACCGTTGGCGCAATCGCTTTCTTCGCAATCGCTTTCTTTGCCTTAAGCGGCATGCTCACTTTTTCGCCGAAGTCTTCCAGCAGTTCTTTCTGGATCTGCAAAAGCTCTGCGGCAACTTCATGGAAACGAGCGACAAGTTCCTTTCTGGCGTGGTTCCTTAACTTCAGCCAGTTCTGTTTCGCTTCGCGATATTGGTCAAGAGTTGTCGACATAAGGGGCAAGAAGCCATTATAGGCTGCGCGAGTTTCACCGCTCGCCTAGACTCGTCTCACGCCGCCTGAGGCACCACGACAAAAGCATCGGCATGGGACCGCAGCGCCTCGAGATTGGCTGGGGTAACAAGAACGAACATCGGATCCTTGCTTGAGAATCGGCGCAGTTCTTCGAGCAAAGAATCGCGCGGAATCTCGGAACTCGCAATGACCAGAAATCCATCCTGAAGCCGCACGGGCTGGAGCGAAGCATCCACCATCAGGCTCCTCGGCAAACTGCGGGCCACCTCAATCTCGATCTCTTCCACTGCGAAGTTGGCGGTCCGATAGGAAGACATCACCGAGAGCGCATGGTAAAGCTGTTCCCAGCTCAGCACCGATTCCAGAACAAGATATTCCCCAAGCCGCTTGCCTTCCGGTCGCTCTAACAAGGCTTGCTCCAGTTGCATGGAGGAGAGGTATTGCAAATCTGTTAGCACATCGCCCAGCTTGCGCGTGTAGGGATTGAGAGCGTTCCGGTTCGGATAGGCGTGCTCTGTCTTAAGCCAGACCATCGGCTCATTGCGCCAGCGGGACCGGGCAAAACGGGCTAGCGCGGAAATGGTAGCAAGGGTATTAACGAGGTTCGACCACGGAATTCGAAGCGGCACCAGCAAGGCGTAAGGCATCCCATAAACCAGCGAAGTAAAGTGGACACGCCAAAGAATGCGTATCAGTTGCAGCAGCAAACCCATCACGGTCATCATCAGAAAATCGCCTGCCAACATTGGAAAAACGCCCAGGAGTCCCAGCACAAGTATGAGGTTTGCAAGCAGGCTTAACGGGTTGCCAATCAAGCCCTTGCGGTCTCGCCAGAGCCAGTAGTTTTCCGCCCAGTTGTTACTCCAACCCACCTTCTGCCAGGTTTGAAGTGCGATCCCAGTTACCCAGCGGGTCCGTTGCCGCACGGCGGCGTGAAAGTTTTTCGGGAAGTATTCCCGGGTCGCAACCGGCTGGCCGTGTACCCACGCCACGGGCAGATAGAGTTGCTTCATACCCAGCCGATGCATCCGCAACCCGTTCAGGTAGTCCTCGGTGAGGCTGTCCGGTTCAAAAAGCCGATTGGACTCCGATTCGGCAAGCGCCGCCAGAGCCTTCCTTCTGTATCCCGTCCCAACCCCGCATGAGGGCGAGAATCCTCCCATTCGATTTCTTGTCGGTAAATCCTTTTGCTGCGACTCCGCAAATTCATCGCAATAGATTCCATGCGTAAACTCCCACCAGGGAGTAGGCAATGCGAGCACCGGGATTTGTACAAAATCGTAGTCCCGGCAATAATGATTCAGCCAGCGGAACGCTTCCGGATGGATCAGATCCTCGCTGTCGTGAATCACGACGATTTCAAACTGTTCTTTCAGCCGTTCTTCAACAAGGCAGAGATTCTGATAGATCCAGTTGAGATTGTCCGCCTTCGACGTCGGGCCATCATGGGGTGTCAGTGAGACATGCAGATTCGGGTATTGCGCTTCAAGGTCCCGCAGGACATCGAGAGTTGTTTCATCGTTCGGGTAAGTGCCTGCAAAGATGTGATAGCGGCGGTAGCGAATCGATGCGACATTGTGCGCGATCATGCGCGCAATTACCCCATCCTCGCGCCAGGCGGGTATCCAGACGGCAATCAGCGCCTCGTCAAGCTTTGCAGGATCTCCTGACGGAGGTACGTTTGTAGTGGAGGGGTGAAGCCCGGCGTTTGAACGAAGTTTACCGATCCGGCCAGCCAGATAACAGAAGTCGAGCCAGAGATCGTCGATTCCACTTACAATCATCCAGCACGCGAGCAGGAGATAGATCGCTTCAACCAATGCCTATATGTGGCATCGGCAGGGAAAAACTCTCAGGGTTTCTTGCGCAACAACTTGGCGGCGGCCTCATCCACAAACCATTCCGTAGGAAAGGGGGACCTCGCGGCAATCTGACAGGGGTGCGCTTTCGGATTGAGCTTGCCTTCAAGAACATCGTAAAGCGCTTCGGCCTTGTCCGCTCCCGGAGCAAGAATCATCGTGTGGCGGGCGGCTTTCAACACACCCGGAAGGAGTGTGACACGGTGAGAGTTGAATTTCTCAACGTAAGTATTAGCGGCAATTTCATAGTCGTCTTCAATCAGTGGATCGCCGGGAAAAAGGCTGGCCGTGTGCGAGTCCGATCCCATTCCGCGATGGATTAAATCGAATTGCGGAAGTTGGCCTTCCTTCAGTTTGAAGTCCACGCGAATTTCTGAAATATAATGTGCGACAGCTTCTTCGGGGTAACGCTCTCCGGCAATCCGATTCAGATGTTCGATCGGAATTCCCGCCGGACGAATCAAGCATTCCATAGCCATCTTGTAGTTGGAATCCGGGTGATCCGGTGGAACGACACGCTCGTCCACCCAGTAGAGCCAGACATGTTCCCAATCGAGGGGAATTTTTGCAAGTTCGGCGAACATCAGCTTTGGCGACGATCCGCCGGAAAGCGCAATGCGGGCGACCCCGCGCTGCTCGATGCATTCTTTCACAATCTCGGCAATTCGCTGGGCGCAAGATTTTGCGGCTGCTTCAGCATTCGGTAGGATTTGTAAATTAAACGGCATTCTTAACTTTGGGATGCGATTTCAACGGCTCGGGCGAAGATCGGATCACGCCCTAGAATTGCTAATTCTTCGCGCACTAGCCGCGCTTCGTCAAGTTCTTCAAAAACACTGCGGGTTGTAAATTCCCGGATATGTGCTTCCACAATACCCTTTTCCGCACGATCGATTACGACATGAGTCAACGGCGTTTCCAAACGTAGAGCGCGAATTTGCCAGGACACATTCTCCGCGACGAGCACGCGCTCCACCGGGATCTGTAAACCCAACACAGATTTCAGCCAGGCACTCAGATACGAAACCGCCATCGGTTCCGGGGCATGGGTGTACTCGATCACGACACGATTGATTTGAGGGATAAAGCTCCGGCAATCCATACGCTCGAACACACTCGAAACCGTCTCGCGCCAGCGGGTCAATCTCGTCCAGGTCAAGTCGCCGTAAAGCTGGCCGCCCTTGAGCTGCCGGCCCATGATTCCAAGCGTTCCGGCAGGCTGTAAATGCGTGCGGGAATCGACAATCACTTTGTCTGCCATGGTGGCCAATCCAGCGAATGCGGCATGGCGGAACAGTTGGGCGCTACGGCACCAGAAGACCACGGGCAGGTCCGGTGCGGTCAATCCCCGCAAGAGCGAGAGGATGTCCGCAAAGCGCTCGCTACCGGCGCTCAGTTCGATTTGTTCGCAACAAATCTGGTGCCGCCTTCCGAAGGGCATCCAGCATTGAGCAAAAGCCCGCCCGTCGATTTCAGCCTTGGCATCGCGGCGCAATTTCAAAACAATCGCCCGGCTGGGATGCTCATGCATCAATTGCGCAAGAATCTCGCCGGCCGCAATCTCATCTTCGCCTTCTTCGACGCCAAGGATGAAAGTCATCGTAACCGCCCGCAACACCCCCGCCGAACGGTCCGACCCTTCGGTTTCTTCCTTGCCGAGATCCGTCCAGAGTCCGCTCAACTCCTTCAGCAGAGCCTCCGGTCTGACGCTCATGGAATTCTCCATTCGTGGCCTCGGCGGGCGAGCATCTCGTCGCTGGCTTTCGGCCCCCAACTGCCAGCTTCGTAATTCGGGAAATCGAACTTCGTGTTACTCCAATGATTAAGAATTGGTTCCACGGCCCGCCAGCTCGCTTCCACCATATCTTGCCTCGTGTAGAGCGTACTGTCCCCGGCTAAAGCATCGAGCAACAGCGTTTCATATGCGGAAGGAGTGCGTGTACCAAAACTCGATCCGTAGTTGAAGTCCATCGAAACGGGCCGCAATTTCATGCCGCCACCTGAAGGGTCTTTCGACTGGAAGCGTAATGAAATTCCCTCGTCCGGCTGGATGCGCAAGATCAATAAATTGGGCGAAGCCAGCGGTGAATCTTCAGCTCCGGGACTGGACGAGAACAGTGACATCGGCGCGGGATGAAACCGGATCGCAATGTCTGTAACGCGCTTTGGGAGCCGCTTGCCGGTTCGCACGTAAAAGGGAACGCCAGCCCAACGCCAGTTATCCACAAAGAAAGTAACTGCGGCATAAGTGTCGGTTTGCGCATCGGGGGACACGCCCTTTTCCTCACGAAAGCCCGTTACCGTTTCATTGCCGATTCGCGATGGCCCGTATTGGCCCTTCACCGCATGTGAGTCCACTTCTTCCGGCTTCAATATGCGAATGGAGCGCAGCAATTTCGCACGCTCATCCCGCACTGCATCGGAGTCGAAATACGGAGGAGCTTCCATCGTTACGGTAGCCATCACTTGCAGAAGATGATTCTGGATCATATCGCGCAAGGCTCCGGCCTCCTGATAGTAAGCGCCGCGTCCCTCCACCCCGATACTCTCGGCGGCCGTCACCTGCACATGGCTGATGTATTGCCGGTTCCATAGCGGCTCAAAAATGGTGTTGCCAAAACGAAAAGCAAGAACGTTTTGCACGGTCTCTTTGCCCAGGTAGTGATCGATGCGATAGATGTCGCGTTCGGGAAGAACCATGCTGATGCGCCGATTCAATTCCTGGGCGCTTGCGAGATCGTGCCCAAAAGGCTTCTCGATGACAACGCGCCGCCAGCCGCCGCCCTCATGCTTCGCCATGCCTGCGGCACCAATCTGCTCCACCACGCTCGCGTAAAAGCTCGGCTGCGTCGACAGATAAAAGAGCACGTTGCCCGCCGTACCGCGATCCCTCTCGATCTCGTCCAACTGCCGCTTCAACGCCGCATAGCATTCGGGATCGGACAAGTCGCCCGGTACATAAAAAATGCCGCGCTCGAAATCCTCCCAGAGCGCCGCATCAAAGGGAGAGTTTTCAATGAACTTCTCTACGCTCACCCTCATCTTTTGCCGGAACTCCTCGTGTGTCATCACAGTTCGCGAATTACCGACGATCGAGAAGCCGCTTGGCAGCTTGCGTTCGTAGGCGAGCCGGAACAAAGCCGGCAAGAGCTTGCGCATCGTCAAGTCGCCATTGGCACCGAAGATCAGCACGCTGCAAGGCGGAATACGGCGTTCAAAGCGTAGTGGATCGTGAAATGGATTGGCTGAAACAGGAGCCTGAGGCATGAACCATTGAGCATAGCAAGAGAGGGCATTGACGGGCGAATTCGATGTGGCTAAAATGAACATCACCCATGGACCAACTCTTTCGCGGCCTGCTGCTCGCGGCCTTCGCCACGCAAGCTTGCCTGCCTCAAGATACTCTCGACAAAATCCGTTCCAATGACCTGAGCTGGCTCGCAAATGAAATGCGATCGAAAGAAAAAGCGGATCAGCGCGACGGCAAACAGAATACTCCTCTCATCTGGGCTTCCGCGCTCGGGAGCACGGAAGCGGTTAAATTGCTGATTGATCGGGGAGCGGACGTCAATGCAGCCAACGCGCTGGGCGTCACGCCGCTGATTGCGGCTGCAACCGACGAAGCCAAAGTGAGACTTCTGCTTGCGGCAGGTGCCGACGTCAAGGCCCAGTCCAAGACTGGCCGCCATGCCCTGATCGTTGCCGCCACTTCACCGGCATCAACCGGCAGCATGCGGCTTCTCCTCGAAAAAGGTGCTCCAGTCAATCTTGCCTCCAACCAAAAGACCACGCCACTGCTAAGCGCGCTCGGAGCCAATACTTGCGTCCCCGAACAAGTGGACCTTTTGCTCGCCGCAGGGGCAGACCCGAAACTAACCGATCAGGCCGGGCTCGGTGCCATGCACGTCGGTGTGCTTTGCCCGCCCAGGCAATTCAAACAGTTGATCGCCAAGGGCGGGGCGATCCATCAGGGCAACAGCTTTGGTGGAAAAGTTAAATTCGGCAATATTGAGCTGGTTGGACTCACTCCGCTCATGCAGGCCGTGCCGTTCGGCAGCGCCGCCTCGATTCAGCTCTTGCTCGATCAGGGCGCAGATCCAAACGCCGTCGATATCAGAGGCATGAATGCATTGCACTTTGCGGTCTCCTCGGAAAGCCAAAATGTTGCAGTGGTCAAACTCCTGATCGCAAAAGGTGCCAACCAGACACACAAGGATAAGTATGGACAGACGCCGCTGGACTGGGCTCGCAAGTTTAACGACCCCAAAGTACTAGCCGCTCTTGGAACCAAGGCCACGCCGATCCAGTTTGCCCAGCCGCAAGCCAATCCAAATTTTTCAGTGCAGCGCAGCATCACACTTCTTGAGCAAACGGGATCCGCTTTCTTCAAGACCAGTGGTTGCCTCGCCTGCCACCACTCCGCGCTTACCGCACATGCACTGCGCATCGCCAAGGACAAAAGTGTAGCTGCCGATTCGCCGTTTCTCCCTGAAATTGCCGCCATCACAAAAGGCTTCATCGCTTCGATATCGCCCGTGCTCGTGCAACAGGTAGGGCCTCCAGGCTCACTGGACACAATGCTGTACACCCTACTCGGAGCGGAGGCAAGTAATTCTCCATCCAGTCCGGATCTGGAAATTGCCGCAAACTATGCCGCGGTACAGCAGTCCACAACAGGGCAATGGACACAAGGCGGAGTGAGCCGATCGCCGATCGAAGAGGGAGCACTACACCGTACAGCGCTTGCTGTTCGACTCCTTCCCCGCTTCACCAATGCGGCTCAAAAGCCAGGACGTACCAGGCAGATCGAACTCGCCCGGCGCTGGATGGAAAATGAACCCGCCAAAACGCTCGACGACAAGGCCATGAAACTTCTCGGTCTTGCCTGGTCTGGATCCACTTCCAGCTTTGTGAACAAGGCGGCTGAAGAACTCGAAAAAACTCAGCTCGCCGACGGAGGCTGGGGTGGCAACCGCAACCTCGGCAGCGATGCTTATTCTACAGGCCTTGCGCTTTATGCTTTGGCGGTAGGTGCCAATCGTCCCAACACAACCAGGAGCATCGCCGCAGCCCGCCGCTACCTTGAGTCCACCCAACTGGCTGACGGTTCCTGGCTTGTCCATAGCAGGTCGCCCAAGTTCCAGCCTTATTTCGAAAGCGGATTCCCGCATGGACAGGATCAATGGATCTCGGCGGCGGCAACCGCCTGGGCTGTAGCCGGATGGAGCGCCTCCAGGTAGCAAATCCAAGTGCGCGATACGGTGCGCGATACACTGAAATCGTCCACTTATATGAGCACCCGGAATTCTTTCAGCGCCGCCTCGACCCTCAGTGTCGGCGGTCGCACCTATGAGATCTTTCAACTCGCCGCGCTTTCTCGCGCCGGCTTCAACATGCAGCGGATTCCCGTCTCCATCCGCATCCTGATCGAAAATCTGCTCCGTTACGAAGACGACCTCACGGTGAAAAAGAGCGACATCGAGTATGTGGCCAAGTGGGATCTGAAGGCCGCCCCCCAAGAGATCAACTATCGCCCTGCCCGTGTCTTATTGCAAGATTTTACAGGCGTCCCCTGCGTTGTCGATCTTGCCGCCATGCGCGACGCGCTCCTCAAAATGGGTGCCGATCCCAAGCTCGCCAACCCCCTCATTCCAGTCGATCTTGTGATCGACCACTCCGTACAAGTTGACAACTTTGGCACCAAAGATTCCTTTGACCTGAATGTACTGATGGAATTCCAGCGCAACAGCGAGCGCTACGCCCTTCTGCGTTGGGCGCAAAAGGCCTTCCGCAATTTCCGCGTCGTCCCCCCAGGCACCGGCATCGTTCATCAGGTGAATCTCGAATACCTCGCTTCCGTTGTCTTCGTCAACGAAGACAGGAAGATTCCCCAGGCTTATCCCGACACCCTCGTCGGTACGGATTCGCACACCACGATGATCAACGGCCTCGGCGTAGTTGGTTGGGGCGTCGGCGGCATCGAGGCCGAAGCCTGCATGCTCGGCCAACCCATGTCCATGCTGCTGCCGGAAGTTGTTGGCTTCAAACTCCACGGCAAGCTTGCCGCCGGTGCAACGGCGACGGACCTTGTGCTCACCGTCACTCAACAATTACGCAAGCGCGGAGTGGTTGCAAAGTTCGTGGAATTCTTCGGCCCGGGTATGTCGGCGCTGAGCCTGGCAGACCGCGCCACCATCGCCAACATGGCCCCTGAATACGGTGCCACCATCGGCTTCTTCCCCGTCGATGTCAAGAGCCTCGATTACATGCGTTTATCGAACCGGCCCAAGCATCTGATCGAACTGACAGAAGCTTACTATAAAGAACAGGGTTTATTCCTCGAAGCGGGAACTCCGGAACCTGAATTCAACGACACGCTCGAACTGGATCTATCGAGTGTCGAACCCTCGCTGGCTGGACCAAAGCGTCCTCAGGATCGTGTCTCGCTTTCTGGGATGAAGGCAAACTTTCTATCTACCCTCACCGAAGAGCAGAAGCATGTTAGTGTCACCGTGCAGGGCCAGACATCGGACATGCCCGAAGGCGCGGTCGTCATAGCGGCCATCACCAGTTGCACCAACACTTCCAACCCCAGCGTCATGATTGGCGCCGGCCTGCTTGCGAAGAAGGCGGTGGAGAAAGGCCTGAGCTCAAAGCCGTGGGTCAAGACTTCGCTCGCCCCAGGGTCCAAGGTAGTTACTGAATATC
>JBKJSR010000608.1:0-5005 GCA_046594355.1 Bryobacter sp. | reverse complement strand
ATCCGGCACCGGACCACGAATCAAGAAATGATCTTCGCCAAAAACGATAATTCCAAGAGAAGGTTGCAAAGGGAAATGGGGATGGTAGCGCCAAGGGGAATCGAACCCCTGCTTAAGCCTTGAGAGGGCTCCGTCCTAACCGCTAGACGATGGCGCCACACGTTGCGACGTTTCTAATTTTAGCAGAATCCTAACGGATCTTGAATTCAGGCAGTCGTCCTGGAGTTGCCGGGGCGCCGGCGGTGTCCAGTTCACGTTCCAACTTCTTGAGGTCCACCTCGATGAGGACGCGAAGCTTCTCCAGTTCCTTTTCGAAATCCCGGGCCGCGAGGTTGTAGTTGTCGACCCAAAATATGGCGGGCCGGCTAGTGGAGAGTCGCATATTGCCGGCGATACTGCGGATCCGTTCCACAAGCGCAGGCACTGTTTCGATATAGCGCCCGGCGGCAAACGCATCGCCAGTGATGACGAGACGCATTGCTGCGAGCCGCTCTTCGAGAGTCTTGAGATCGGGGCGCAGCCTCGCGGGAGCGCTCGGGGTCAAATCGATCGCAGTCCGGATCGCGGTGAGCTTGAGTCGTGTTGCCTCAATGTTTTCTGAAGCTCCGGTCACAGCCCGCTGCAACCTTGTCAGCTTCTGCTGGAATTCGCTCAGAATCTTGAAGTCGGCTTCATTCATCGCAGCAGTTCCTTCGGCAACGACGCGAAACGGCACGGCATCGCCGAGCGGCGTCAACACCCCACCCACACGCTTCGACATCTGTACTTTGTAGTTGCCCGGCATGGCCAGGGGGCCAGTCTGCGGCGGTCCAAACTCCTCTAGCGCCTCCATCCCGCGCACTGGCGGTCGTGGCAGATTGGTGGCCGGTTCGCGCAGATCCCAAGTGGCACGATTAATTCCTTTCGTGGCCGGTGCGGTGAAAATCCGCACGGCTTTGTTGCCTGCATCGAGAATCGTAAAAACGATCGTCGGAACTTCTTCTTCCGTCTCGGCACGAAGATCGCCGAGAGCAGGATAGACGATCTCCTCCTTCTTCAGGGTCGCCGCGCGTTCGGCGTCGCGGCGCACATCGCGTTTCGACTGAATCGCGTCCTTCAAATAGTAAGTAAACGTGGCACCAAACGGCGGATTCTCAGCCGTATAGTAAGCCTCTCCTTGTGTCCCCTTGTTCGTACCACCCAACTTACGCTGTTGCACATACAAGAGTGCATCCTTCACGGTGAACAGCCTGGCCTCGGCAGCCAGCACATCGGGCTTCAGCGCGCGTAGCGCGGAATAATCGTCGAGGATATAGATGCCTCGCCCAAAGGTCCCCACAACCAGATCGTTCTCCCGCTTCTGGATCGCGAGGTCATGCACACTGATCACCGGCATTCCGCCTGTCAGCTTGGTCCACTTGACGCCACCATCGAGGCTGGCAAAGACGCCATACTCCGTGCCGGCAAAAAGCAGATTCGGATCGACGTGATCCTGGGCAAAAGCCTTCACCGCGCCATTCTCCGGCAGGTCTCCCATGATCGGCACCCAGTTGCGCCCCAGGTCTGCCGACTTAAAAAGATAGGGCTTGAAGTCCGCATTCTGATGATGATCGAAGGCGGCAAATACGGTATTCGCATCCAACAGCCCCGGCACCAGCTTCTTCACATAGGCGCCTGCTGGAACCCCCGCGATCGCACTTACTTTGCGCCAGTCTGTCCCCGCGTTTTCGCTCACGTAAATCAGACCATCGTCACTGCCTGAGTAGAGCAAGCCTTCTTTCTTCGCAGACTCGGCAATTACACTCAGGTTCCCGTAACTCGCAGTCGACTGGTTCTTGGCAATTGCATCTGGCCCCCAGACACGTCCCATCACCGGCAGTTTGTCGCGGTCGAGGGCACGAGTCAGGTCGCCACTAACTGCCTTCCAACTGCTCCCGCGGTCATCGCTGCGAAATACCTTCTGCGCGCCAAAGTAAATCCGCCCCGCCTTATGGACGCTAACGGTAAAAGGCGAATCCCAATTCCACCGCAACGCAGTCTCGCCCGGCAACTCAAGCGGCTTGATTCCAACCGATTCACCGGTGCGCTTGTCAAAGCGGCTCAGCCCGCCATTCTGGCTTTCGGCATAGACGATGTTCTGCTCGAAAGGATCGGCCTTCGAGATAAACCCGTCGCCGCCGCGCGTCACATACCAGTCTTCATTTGTGATGCCCTGCCCGCCCTTGGTTCGCGACGGACCGGCCAGCGAGTGGTTGTCCTGCGTACCGCCATAGATGTTGTAGAAGGGCTTTGCATCGTCGACGGCAATGTCATAGAACTGC
The DNA here is from genome assembly GCA_046594355.1 of Bryobacter sp. Classification (GTDB taxonomy): domain Bacteria; phylum Acidobacteriota; class Terriglobia; order Bryobacterales; family Bryobacteraceae; genus Bryobacter. The sequence continues at coordinate 2,705 of JBKJSR010000608.1, read as the reverse complement.
GTGACAGGCAGATTCGCCTTGTAAATCCAATTTGCGCCTTTGTCCCATGTCTCGTATAGGCCCCCGTCGCAACCAAGCAAATAGTGATTGTTCTGTTTGGGGTCGATCCAAATCACGTGATTGTCCACGTGCTTGTTCTTTTCCCCGAGCGGACGCACGTTACGCCCCCCATCGTCCGACACGCGAAAGATGACATCCGGCAAGTAAATACGCAACGGATTTTTTGGGTCGACAAACACTTTTGCGTAATACATTGGCTGCGCCAGATGGTCATTCACTTTGGCCCAGGTCGCACCCGCATCGTCACTCCGGTACAATCCCCCCAACCGGGCCGTCGCTTCAATCGTTGCGTACACGATGCTGGAATCGCTTGGCGCAATCGCCAGCCCGATGCGACCCAGCTCACCGGCAGGCAAGCCGTTGCCACTCAATTTCTGCCAGCTTGCTCCCGCGTCGGTCGACTTGTAAATCGCACTTTCCGGCCCACCGTTGATTAGCGTGTAGAAATGGCGCCGCCGCTGCCATGCACTTACAAACAGGATATCCGGATTCTGTGGATCCATTGCAATATCCGTCACGCCCGTGTTCTCGCCGATCGCGAGCGACGGCTTCCACGTCTTTCCGCCATCGCTGGTTTTGAAAAGTCCGCGATCACCTCCCGGACCCCACAACGGCCCCGACGCAGCGACATAAACATGGTTGGAATTCCGCGGGTCGATCACGATCTTGCCAATGTGCTCGCTGCGTTTGAGCCCCATGTTCTTCCACGATGCGCCCCCATCTTCGCTCTTGTAAACCCCATCGCCATACGAAACGCTACGTTGGCTATTGCTCTCTCCGGTGCCCACCCAGACGGTGTTCGAATTTCTTGGATCCAGTGCCACATAGCCAATCGAAAAGCTGCCCTGCTTGTCGAAGACAGGCGTCCAGGTTGCGCCGTTGTTAACGGTCTTCCACACTCCGCCACTGGCCACGCCAAGAAAGTAATGACCTGCGTTCTCCGGGTTGACGGCGATCGATTCAATGCGGCCGGACATCAGTGCCGGCCCCACCGAACGAAGTTTCATTCCCGCGAGAGTAGCCGTCAGAGTAGCCGGTTCCTGGGACAATCCAATGGACACGGCGAGACACGATAGAAAGACGCAGCGCATATCGCATTAGTCTACTGGCTAATCGGGAATGAAGTCGAAATGCGAAGGCCGGGGGCTTACCTCAACAGGCTTGTCCAGAGTCTGATCCCACCACTGGCTCTGGGGCTTTGAGGTCAACACAGAATCCCTCACCGCCACTTCACCCTGAAAGAGAGTCACATGCATCTCGAGCCCGGAGAAGCGCTGGATGCGTGCGAGGTATCGATCAGACTCCAGCGAACCGTACACCACTTCAAGCAGGTGATTGGGCGAGTAATAGCGGCGCAACCAGGAGCCCAATCCATCGAGCCCCGGAAACACCACCCGCTCGGTGATATTCGCCATATCGAGTTTGTCGCGCACTTCCCACTTCAACACCGCAGGCACGATGATCTTGCGAAAAATCCCCGGCTGCTCCGATTCACGACTCTGCAGCCATTGCTCCAACTGCTGCTCGGGGCTCGATAACATCGAGAAGAGTGCCGCCTGATTTACGATGCGGTCGTCGAGTGAAGGCGGCTCAAAGAAGATCACGCAATCCTGTCCGTCGCTCACTTCAGACTTTGCCCGTGCATCAAACTGCTCAAGGGTTGGCGCATAGCGATCCAGCATCTCCGCGGTGAAAAATACGGCATCATCTTTTTTAAGAATGGCTTTGAGGCTAGCAGGCAAAAATCGCCTTACCTTGATGAAGTCGATGCACCAGATCACGCCGTCGATCGCGAAATCGTCCGCCTTCGCCGTCACAAAATGCAAGGCCACATAGGGCGAAAAAGTCCAGTCCAGCAATCGTGTCGGCAACCCGTGGTGTTGCGCAATCGCGAGCCAGTTCCACCAGGAATCATACAGTGCCGCCTCATGAGTCGCATCCATTCGCGAAGCATACTTGCGAAAATTCCTCAGCAGGTCGTCTTCGACACGAGCATAACGGCCACCCAAACGGTTCAGCGAAGTGCGCCGGTCGTAGCGCCAGTCCGGCAATCCTCGAAACGCGAGAGAGGACCTGAATCGCCCTTGCGGCTGAAACCAGCTCGCTTCATAGAGCCGCTCATTCAATTCTTCCCAGCTCGCGACGCGGACTTCGTTCATGTGTACATACTAACGGGATGAAGTTAGTTGCGTATTTTCTGCTTGCGGGCAGCTTGCTCGCGCAACAGCCCGGCTGGTTCAGCGAACGCGAATACGAGAACGTCAAAGTGACCTTCGACTACAAGCTCGCCCAATGGGCTGAGGCCTCTTTCGTATTGCGCACTCCCAGGATCGGGCGCCCCATCCAGCAGGGAGTCGCGATCTTCCTAGCCCACGATTTCCATCAGAAAATGGGCATCTATGTGACCGGCGCCGTCGCCGGCTTCAAGGCACCTACAAGACTCTTGCCGCAAAACTGGGGTGCCTGGCACAGCGTTGAATTAACGCTCAATGGGAATCATCTGCTCCTCCGCCATGACGGCGAATTAATTCAGGACGCAACGCTGCCGCAACAGAAGCTGGGCAAGGGCTACCTCCACTTCGCCGATCTCCTGCACAAGTATAAACTCCGCAATTTCAAAGTCGATGATCTCGGCGAACGTATGA
>JBKJSR010000571.1:0-7548 GCA_046594355.1 Bryobacter sp. | reverse complement strand
TGGGAGCGGCGGCAGTTATGAAGAGCGCCTGGAGCTACCCGTACGGAGTAAGTCTATTTTGTCCTCGCAAGAAGCGGCGGCTTAGTCGATAATAATTTTGTCAGGTGAAACGGAAGCGAGCTCCGCGGGGACGCAACCTAGCTGAGGGATAGACGGACGGGCTCATCGGAACGATGAACGACACGGGTGGTGCAGAAACTGCATCAACCGCAATTCGAAGCATTGGATCGATAGACTCCAATGCCTTGTAAATCCGCGTCCGCAGGGCGGCATCTTCCCGCTTCCACCTCTTTTTCACCCTTATCTTCACGCTGAACCAAAACAAGTGTGTAGGAGAATAAATTCCTCTGATCCGCAAAGTGCTCAATGAATAGTCAAGTGATAATTCGGATTCTCGAATCGAAAGGCTGGATCGAGGTCATTCATGGTGGCAGCCACAAACAGTTCAAGCATCCGCAAAAACCGGGTCGCGTCACCGTTCCTCATCCCGAACGCGAATTGCAGGCAGCCACCATCCTGCGTGCCGAGGAACCCATGCATTACATCGCGTATTTGCACAAAGACCGCAACTCCGATTTCGGAGTCAGTTTCCCCGACTTCCCCGGTTGCATTACAGCTGGTAAAACACTGGAAGAAGCACGCCAACTCGCGACCGAGGCTCTCAGCATGCACGTCGAAGGAATGCTGGAAGACAAACAACTGATTCCAGAGCCGTGCAGTCTCGACGACCTCGCGAAAGATCCCGCGATAAAAGACGCCATCTCCTTTCTCGTTCCCCTCGAAACCCCGGAACGCACCGTCCGTGTCAACCTCACCGCGAGACATAGCCAGCTCGACGAGATCGATCGTCTTGCCCTCGCATCCGGGATGACCCGCTCAGCGTATATGGTCCAGGCCTCGATCCGCCACCCCAAGTTATCGCGCAAACTTTCTTCAGGTTAACTCCCGCAGCGCCACATTCGCCCCAACCAGCGCAAGAAACATATCCCATTGCGTATCCCAAACGTCCCCCTGTGTCCCCAGAAAAACCGTCGCCGCCTCCCCAGTGCGCACTGCCGTCCACCACTCAATCAATTCGTAAAACGCGCTAAAAGCCAGAGAAAAACAGACCACCAGCACATAGCGCCACGCCGCGCCATTCACCACTCCTCGCCGCACAAAGATCTCACGATCCACCATTGCCGGCCCAAAGCCTTGCGCAAAGTGTCTCCGTGGATCATAGTGATTCCGCGCCAGCCCCAGCGCAGCCCGAACTCAAAACCCAAGTGGCACTTCCGCATACGTGTAATGCCCACCCCACATCAAAATCAGGCAATGGATGAGGATCAGAACATAGACAAGATGGGTGAGCCAAAAGCGCCTATAGCTATACACGAGCACGCCCAACCCCACAATTGCCGGTGCCACTTCGAGAAACCACGTGAAGTATTCCTTCGGCCCAATTGCCGACCAGACAAAGCCCGCCAGCCAAATCGCAACGAGAATCAGATGTCGAACCAGCTTGGGTCTATAGTACGCTGAAGGTTTGCCCCAACAACCTTTCTAACAATGTCCACAGCACCCCCTCGTATCGCTGTCATCATGGGCTCAAAGTCCGACTGGGAAACCATGCGTCACACCGATGACATGCTGAATTTCTTCGGTGTCGCCCATGAGTGCCGCGTCGTCAGCGCACACCGCACCCCCGAATACATGTCTGCTTATGCACGCGAAGCCGAAGAGCGCGGCATCGAAGTCATCATCGCCGGCGCCGGCGGAGCAGCTCACTTGCCCGGCATGGTCGCCGCCAACACTCTGGTTCCGGTTCTCGGCGTTCCCGTCGAATCGCACGCATTAAAAGGCCTCGACTCGCTCTACTCCATCGTTCAGATGCCCGGCGGCATCCCCGTTGGCACTCTCTCCATCGGTCGTGCCGGCGCAATCAACGCAGCACTATTAGCCGTCGCCATCCTCGCCAATCACGACCCCGAACTCCGTTCCAAACTCCGCGCCTTCCGCGAAGAGCAAACTGCGAAAGTCCGCCGCGAAATCCTTCCATGAAACCTGTCCTCCCCGGAGCCACTCTAGGCATCCTTGGCAGCGGCCAGCTTGGCCGCATGTTCGCCCTTGCCGCTCGCCGTCTCGGCTATCACATCCACGTTTTCTCTCCCGACAAACAATCTCCCGCCGGGCAAATCGCCGACAAGGAAATCGTCGGTGATTACGACGACCTCGACGCCATCCAGGCCTTCGCCAAAAAGGTCGACGTCGTGACACTCGAGTTCGAAAACATCCCGATCGACGCTGCCCTGGCCGCTGACAAAATCACTCCGCTCCGTCCCGGCCCCCAAGCGCTGCACACCACCCAGCACCGTCTGCGTGAAAAAACCTTCCTCAAATCGAGCGGCTTTCCCGTCACCAATTTCGTCGCCATCACCGATGCGCTGCCTACCGATTTCCCTTTCCCCGCCATCCTCAAAACAGCCGGCTTCGGCTACGACGGCAAAGGCCAATGCAAAGTCGCGAATCAAGACGAACTCGCTACCGCCTGGCAACAGCTCAATCGGCAGCCCTGTGTCCTCGAAGCCTTTGTTTCCTTTGAACGCGAAGTCTCGGTAGTCGCCGCCCGCGGCCTCGACGGCACCTTCGTTCATTACGGCGTCTTCGACAATACGCATGCCAATCACATCCTCGACACAACGATCGCCCCGGCCCTGCTCCCCGCCAAAGCCTTCAAGGACGCCATCGAAATTACAAGGGGCATCTTCGAAAAACTCGACATCGCCGGAACGTCTTGTGTGGAATTCTTCCTCAACCACGACGCTTCACTGGTGGTAAACGAAATTGCGCCGCGCCCTCACAATTCGGGCCACCTCACGATCGACGCCGCAACCACCAGCCAGTTCGAACAGCAGCTCCGCGCCGTCTGCGGCTTGCCCCTTGGCGACACCAGCTTTGCGTCCCCCGCCGCGATGGCCAACCTTCTCGGCGATCTATGGGAGCCAGCCACACCCAACTGGCCGGCCCTGCTCCAATTCCCCGAAATCCGGCTCCACCTCTACGGCAAGGACGAAGCCCGCCCCGGCCGCAAGATGGGACACATCACGGCTCTCGGCAAGTCCGGTGCCCACGCCGCCGGCATCGTTCGCGCCGCCCGCACGGCTCTCCAGTCTCCGGGCATGTAGATAAAGCCGCGCCGCTTCTCCCAATCCGTAAAGTGTATCCCCAACAATCGGATGTCCGATATGCGCGCAATGAATCCGCAACTGATTCGTCCGTCCAGTAATCGGCTCCAGTCCCACTAGCGTCTGCTTCGAAAAACGCTCCCGCACCCACAATCGCGACGAGGCCTCTTTCCCCTCCACCCGCACACCCCAAGCCGGCTTAGCCGTAGCGTCGCGCCCAATCGGCGCATCAATCCGTATCTCATCCTCTGTAACGACTCCCTCCACCAAGGCAACGTATTCCTTTCTCACGCGCCCCGCAGTCCAGGCCTTCGTAATCAAACGCAAAGCAGCTTCAGTCTTCGCCACCACGAGCACGCCACTCGTCTCACGGTCGAGCCGGTGAGGAAACCAGAAGCGTCCCCCCTTCAGATACCAGGCAAGCGCATTGGCGAGTGTCCCCGACTTCACATGCATGGTCGGATGCACGAGCATTCCGGCAGCCTTATTCACCACCAGCATCCCCTCATCCTCGAACAAGACCACAAGCGGAATCTCCTCCGGCCGCCTTGCCGTCGCCGCCTCCAGATCCACATCAATCTGAACTAACTGCCCCGCCCGCACCTTCCGGCCCCAATTCTCAACCACAACTCCATCCACGCTACATAAGCCCTGATAAACCCGCCCCCGCAAATACATCTGGCTCAGCCCCGACAGCCGCAGCGTCAGAAAATTTTTCACGCTGATCCGCTCCTCCGCTTCGGCAACAATCAATTCCATAACAGAAGTATCTACCTCCCACCGCCTGGCTGGTGATCAGCCAAGGATAGAAATTGTGGCGAGATTTTCGGAATCGCATCAGTGGGAAGGTTGGTATCGCCTTCGGTCCCTGCTTCAGTCTGAAGGGCGGATCCAACCTGGATTCCGAGCGGCCGCGTGCTTCCTGTGTGGATTTGCGTCTTCCTACAGGGCATCAACCAATTGCGGGATGGCACGTCGGTCGTTCCATCCTTCAAACGTTAGAGCGGTTGTACGCAACGCAATTTTCTCGTCTTGATCAAAGAAGAGGTCCAGCAAAGCCTGCACCGCAATGCTAGAGCCATCCATCACGAGGAGCCTTGCTGCCTTAGCTCGACCGTAGTGACCGAGGGATGGATTGAGCATCTGTGCGACCGTGTCACTGGACAAACTCATGGCGAGCTCTTTGGCAAAACAATTTCGTTACTCGGCTACGGCACCATTGGTCAGCAAATCGCCAAGCGCGCCGAAGTCTTCGTCATGAAAGTACTCATCAAACGGCGCAATTATGAAGCGCCCGGCTTCTGGACCGATTGCGATTTCTTCGGCGTCGCATGCCCCCTCACGGAAGACACCCTCCGCATGATTGGCCGCTACCAGCTCGAATTCATGCGAGACGGAGCAATGCTGATCAACATCGCCAGGCCCTAAATCGCCGACGAAAGCGCACTGTTCGCCACCCTCTCCAGCGGAAAACGATTCACCACTCTCGACGCCTGGTACGACTACCCGACAGACATCGGTCAGCGCATGCACGGCTCCCGGCTCCCCCTCCACGAATTGCCCAACGTCTTCGTCACACCCCACCTCAGGGCCTGGACTGGCAACATGATCGAACGCCGCATGACCTCGACCGTCTCGCTCTCGGCCAGCCTCTTGATCGCATCGTGCTCGAAGGCACCTGGTCAGCCTGAGATTTTGTAAAGCTTGAGGGCATTCTCCCAAGCCAGCTTCCGAAACACTTCCGGGCTCGCATGTTTGCCGAGCAAGGTCAGCGTTTCGCGGGCCACGCACTTTCCCGCCAGCCTTCTTTTCGTATTCGCCGCCCCACCGCCGCGTCCATCGGTACAAGGACAGTCGCTCCCGAACATGAGCTTGTTCTGATGCCGCACAAGAAACGCTTTGGTGAACTCCAAGTCGCGCGAAAGTGAGTTGTTACCGGAGTTCGCGGACATATCCGCATAGAGATTTGGGAAATCCCCTAGCAGCTTATCCGTCACGCCGCCCGGCTGGATTGGGCCGGAAGGATAAGCGGTTTCATTGTTGTAGTCCGCGCTGATATTCGCCCAGAAGGCATCCGCATGGCCAACGAACCTGGTCTTGGGGAATGCTTTCAGCACCTTCGCAAATTGTTTAAAGCCGGTTGAGTAAACGCCTTCTCCGGCAAATTGCTCCGCCTCCTGAAAGTGGATCAAGATCGGCACGTTCAAGTCCGCCGCAAGCGAATACATGCGACGCAATTCCGGCCCGTCCGCCGCAACGTGGAATTTGATCTCGCCAAAAGCCTTGGCCCCATCCCTCACCGCTGCGGTGAACACCTTCTCCGCATCCGGTTTGGTAATGTCCGCGCTGACCGACCAGATCAAGCGCTGAGGGTATTTCGCGACCTTGGCCCTGGCCGATTCTTTGGCCTGAACATTGGTGAGCAGAATCGCCCTGGTCGCGCCACAACCGTCCATGTGAGCGATATTGGCATCGGAGTCCAGGCCCAAATCCTGACGCCAGTGCAGGTGAATGTCGATCACCGGCGATGGCCACTTGGGCGCGTCAATTGGCTGAGTCTGTGCACCGGCATTTGCAGCGGCGGCAGTCAGGGAGAGAAAGCTCCGTCGATCGATCATTGTTTGTTCATCCTCAGTTTCAAAGCTGGCAACAGTATATGCAACTGAGCAACTTGCCCGCACGTTCTGATAAAATTCATCTAATTGAACGCTTGTCTTCTGGGTCTGTCTTCGCTGTCTGCTCCCTCGCTCCGCAAGGATAGGCTGGCTGCTCGTGTGCTCTGGCACCGGAGCGCGAAAGATCTCAGCGGACAATCGCTATTTTTTTCAGAGACACCGTTGTCTCAAAACAAAGGGGCATAAGCATATGCTGACTCGAATCATCCGGCTTGCGTTGTTATCCGCAATGTCGGCGTCTTTAACTCTGTTCGGTCAAGGTCTGACCGGATCCATCTCAGGCAACGTAACAGACCAATCCGGCAGCGCGGTTCCGGGCTCGGAGGTCATCCTCACAAACGTCTCCACCAACCAGACCCGCACCTTGCAATCCGATGCCTCCGGAGACTTCGTCTTTACGCAATTGCTGGCGTCTACCTACAAAATCCAGGTCAACTCAAAAGGCTTCAAACGCTACGAGCAAACCGCAATCGTCCTCACCGCCACCGAGCGCGTAGTACTCAAGCGCATCGACCTCCAACTCGGCGAGATTTCGCAAACCGTTGAAGTCACCGCCGAGACCGCACGCCTGCAAACACAGTCCGCGGAACGCAGCGGCCTCATCTCGCTCGAACAAACTCAGAACGTTCCCCTTAAGGGCCGCGACTACCTCGGCTTGGTCAAACTGCTCCCCGGCGTCATCGATACCGCAAACCGCAATGCCCCTGGCTGGAATAACCTCGGTGGCATCACGATCAACGGCAATCGCCAGGGCACGATCAACCTCACTCTCGACGGCATCTCTTCGCTCGACACCGGTTCGATGGGCGGCCCCTACCTCGCGCCTTCTGTCGACGCCGTCGCCGAAGTCAAGGTACTTCTCACCAACTATCAGGCTGAATACGGGCGCTCCTCCGGCGGCACCATCAACACCATCATCAAGAGCGGCACCAAGGAATTCCACGGCGGAGCCTATTACTTTATCCGTAACGAAGCGCTCAATGCCAACGAATTCTTCCGTAACCGCGACGGCCTAAGGCGCCCCCAATACCGCTTCAATTACCCTGGCTATTTCATCGGTGGTCCCGTCCCCATGGGCAAGCTGAATAAGAACCGCGACAAGCTTTTCTTCTTCTGGAGTCAGGAATTTCTGCCTCGCAGGTACCCCACCGATCTAGTCCGCCGCACCTTCCCCACCGCGATGCAGCGGCAGGGCGATTTCTCGCAGACCTTCGATACAAACCGCACGCTGATCCCGATCTGGGACCCGCTCAACAACCGCGTTCCCTTCCCCGGCAACGTCATTCCCCCCAACCGCATCGATCGCAACGGCCAGGCTCTGCTGAACATCTTCCCGCAGCCCAACGCCGTCGACCCCACCTTCAACTTCAACGCCCTCATCCAGGCCCCCGTCACCCAGCCCCGGCGCGATTCCATCCTTCGCATCGATTACAACCTCGGCCCCAAGACCCAGGCCTACTGGCGCGGTATTCAGGACTATGAAGCCTACAAGGGCGATTTCAACTTTGTGCTCGCCTCAAACTCCTGGGGCCAGCTCCCCATCAACTATCAGATCCGCTCGGTCGGCTCCGTAGCCACCTTGATCCACACCTTCTCGCCCACCCTCGTCAACGAGTTCACCTTCGGCGTCAACCGCGCCAAGCAGACCGTCGACCCGCTCACGCAAGAAGGGCTCGACCGCAACAACCGCTCCAAGGTCACCCCAAACC
>JBKJSR010000353.1:0-6136 GCA_046594355.1 Bryobacter sp. | reverse complement strand
GTCTTCGGTGTCGATTCCAAACGTGTGGTCTCCGTCAGCCGTGATCGTGCCGCCAAGATCATCGACGCCAACTCCGGCGCCTTCCTCGAAAACGCAAACCTTCTCAAGACCGAGCTTTACGCCATCGCCCGCCACCCCTCCAAAGACATCATCGTCATCGGCGGCGAAGACCGCTACCCTTACGTCTACCTCCTCGACCGCGCCCGCAACATGAAGATTGCAGACGACTCCACCCTCGTCCGCCGCATCGAACGTCAGGACGGTCCCATCACTGCCCTCGATTGGTCACCCGACGCCAAGCTCATCGCCGTTGGTTCCGGCTCTCCCAAGGTCAACCTCTACAACACCCTAACCGGCGCACTCGTCGCAAGCTGCACCGGCCACGCCGCAGGCATCTACACGGTCGCCTTCTCACCCGACAGCAATACCCTTGCCACCGGCGGTTTCGACGGCAAGGTCCGCCTCTACTCCACCAAAGACTGCTCGCTCACCCGCGACTTCATCCCCGTCCCTCTCTCTGCAGGTGCCCCATGAGAATGCTCCTCTTCGCAATCACAATCGCGATCACCCTCGCGGCCGCTCCCCCCACCATCACGGAACTCCAGCCCCGTGGTGCGCAAAAGGGTCGGCCTTTCCTGCTCACTATCGCCGGCACCAACCTCACCGAAGGTCCCGCAGTTCTCTCCAGCCTCCCCGCCAACTTCACCGCAGTCTCTTCCGAAAAACCCGGCTACGCCACCTTCCTCGTCGAGCCAACCGCCGACTGGCCCGTCGGCACTTACCCCGTCCGCCTCCAGGCCGCCAATGGCCTCTCCAACATCCTCCTGCTCAGCATCGGTGCCTTCCCCGAACTGGTCGAAGAAGAATCCCGCCCCGGCTCGCTCCCTCACCAGAACGACACCATCGAGCGCGCGCAGACTCTTCCCTCCTCACCCATCACGATCAACGGCAAACTGATGGGCCCGGAGCGCGATGTCTACAGGCTGCAAATCAAGGCCGGCGAACGCCGCGTCTTTGAAGTCGATGCCCGCCGCGCCGGTTCCGCAATCGATCCCGTGATCCACGTCTACGATGCCGCAGGCAAACGCATCGCCCGCTCGGAAGACGATCCCACCATCGGCCTCGATGCCCGTCTCGATCTCAGCTTCCCTAAAGAGGGCTTCTACTACGTCGAGATCTTCGACGCCCGATTCTCCGCTCAAGCCCAAAATTTCTACCGCTTCAAAACCGGCGCCTACCAATACCCCACCGGCATCTACCCGCTCGGCGGTCGTCGTGGCGAGCAAGTCGAACTCACTCTCTCGAACACAAAAATCAAAGCCGACTTGACCAACACCAAGCTCAACCAGATCAGCGTCAACCTGCCAGATTCCCCCTCGCTCCCTCTCGCCTTCGCCGTGGGCGATTACCCCGAAATCAGCGAACCAGTTACAACTCCCTTCACTCTCCCCATCACCATCAACGGCCGCCTCGCTCAACCCGGTGAGATCGACAAATATGAGCTCCCCGTCGAACCGGGCGAAGAGTTGATCTTCGAGCTGCAAGCCCGCGAACTCGGCACCTCCAAACTCACCGGCCTCATCGTCGTCTCGGACGAATCCGGCAAGCGCCTCGCCGCCGCTGGCGACGCGCCCCTCCCCGTAGACGTTGCCGCAGTGCAAGCGAGCAGCCGTACACTTGGCGACCCCCTGCTGCTCTTCAAAGTCCCCGTTGGCGTACAACGCATCACGGTCTCGGTCGAAGATCTAGCCAAGCGCGGCGGCACACATTACGCCTACCGCCTCACCGCCAAGCGCGCCGCTTACGACCTCCGCGCCACAATAGTCACCCCCTTCCTCAACATCCCCGCCGGTGGCACTGCCATCGTCGCGATTGATGTCGAACGCCGTGGCTTCATGGGCCCCCTTAAAGTCGAACCGGTCAATCTCCCCGCTGGACTCACGGTCGCCGGTGGCGACCTCGCCGCCGACATCCCCGACCCTCTCATCCGCACCATGAACCGCCGCGCCAACCTCTCCCTCACTGCCACAAAGGACCTCAAGCTCTCAGGCGCTGAGCTCGGCTTCCGCGTCGTCGGTGACAAAATCGAACGCGCCGCCACTGGCATCGGCTACCTCATCGCCGTGAACGGCGCATCCACGCAAGGCGTCGTAGACCGCCAGCGTGCCCTCAACGGACTCGCCCTCGGCTACCAGCTCCCCACCGCAACCACGGCTGCGGAGCCCGCCATCCTCACTCTGTCCCTCGACAAGACCGAGCAGAAAGAAGCTGGCTTCGAATATCGTTTCCGCTGGCGCTGGACCCTTTCTAATTCCATGCAGCCCCTGCCAGACACGGTCAACGTCGATGTCCCCAACCTCCAGAGCAACCGCGTCATCGAAGTGGAAGTCGACAAGAAGGACAAGACCACTGGCACCTTCCTGCTGACCACTTCCAAAAACTCTCTTGCCGGCCTCTACAGCATCGGCATCTCTGGCCGCCTCATGGTTGGCGCAATGCCCCTCGACATATTCTCGCCCCTGCTCCGCCTCGACGTACCCGAACTTCAAACCGATGAGACCAAGACCAATGCGACTAACACTCCTCCTCGCTAGCCTCGCCCTCGCGCTATCCGCCGCCGATCCTGTCACCTTCCTGCGTGACGTCGCGCCAATCCTCAACAAGACCGGCTGCACCTCCGGCCCCTGTCACGGCGCTGCCAAAGGCAAGAATGGCTTCAAGCTTTCCCTGCGCGGCTACGACCCCCAATTCGACTACCAGGCTCTGCTCTACGACCTCTCCGGTCGCCGCTTCAATCGCGCCCAACCCGCCAACAGCCTCATGCTCGCCAAGCCTGCCCAGCAAATGCCCCACGGCGGCGGTCAGCGCTTCGAGTCCGACTCGCTCTACTACAAAACCATCTACAACTGGATCGCTCAAGGCGTACCCTTCGGCGACGCCGCCAAAGACGCCGTCGCGAGCATCGAAGTCGAACCCAATGAACTCGCCATGCCCAAACCCGGCGGCTCCGCGCAGATCAAAGTGACGGCCCGCTTCGCCGACGGCCAAACCCGCGACGTCACCAAAGAAGCCACCATCGAATCGAATGTCCCCGATGTCGTCAAAGTCGACTCCACCGCCAAGGTCGCCGGCGAACGCACCGGCGAAGCCACGCTCCTCGTCCGTTACCAGGGCAAGTATGCAACCGTCCCTGTCACGATCCTCAACCCCAAACCCGGTTTCGTCTGGAAGCCTCTCCCCCAATACAGCTACATCGATCAACTCGTCGATACGAAGCTCCGCAAACTCCATCTCCAACCCTCCGGCGGCATCGAGGATGCAACCTTCCTTCGCCGCATCACACTCGATCTCACGGGTGCCCTCCCCACTCCCGACGAGGTCCGCGCCTTCCTCGCCGACCCCACGCCACAGCGTCTCAAGCGCTCAAAGCGCATCGACAAACTGATTGCGAGCCCCGCCTACTCCGACCACTGGACCGTGAAGTGGGGCGACCTCCTGCAGTCCTCCCGCAAGTTCCTCGGCGAAAAAGGCACCTACGGTTTTCGCGAATGGATCCACCAATCCATCGCCTCCAATAAGTCTTACGACAAGATGGTGCGCGAGCTGCTCACCAGTCGCGGTTCCTCTTACGACGACCCCGCCGCCAACTACTTCCGCACCACGCGAGAACCCAAACCCACCATGGAAAAAACGACTCAGGTCTTCCTCGGTGTCCGCATGGTCTGTGCCCAATGCCACGATCACCCCTTCGAGAAGTGGACTCAAAATCAGTACTACCAGATGGCTGCCTTCTTCTCCGTCGTCGGTCTCCGCCCCGGTTACGAAGTCGGCGAAGAGATTATCTACGACCAGCGTGCCGACTATGAAATGAAGCACCCCAAGGACAGCCGTATCGTCGCTCCGCAATTCCTGATCGCCTCCACCGCGCCCGTAAAAATCCCGTCAGACGAACATCGCCGCGATGCCCTCGCCGACTGGCTCGTCTCGAAGCAGAATCCCTTCTTCGCCAAAGCCATCGCGAACCGCATCTGGAGTTACTTCTTCAACAAGGGCATCATCGATCCGGTCGACGACATCCGCGCCTCAAACCCTCCCGTCAACCCCGCGCTGCTCGAAGCGCTCACCAAAGATCTGCTCGATCACAACTTCGATCTGCAACACCTCATGCGCACCATCGTCAATTCGCGCGCCTACCAGACCTCGTTTGTTCCTAACGAATGGAACGAGAAGGATGCCGATAACTTCTCGCACGCTCTCCCCCGCCGTCTCAATTCCGAACAGTTGATGGACGCAGTCTCGCTAGCCGCCGGTGCCCGGCCCAACTTCCCCGAAGTGCCTGAAGACACGACCGCCGCGCAGCTCCCCGACCCCCACATTGGACGCGACGGCTTCCTCGATCTCTTCGGTCGTCCCACTCGCGAATCCGCTTGCGAATGCGAGCGCCGCGCCGACCTCAGTCTTCCCCAAGCTCTCAACCTCGTCAACGGCACCACGATTTCTAGTGCGGTCGCCGACCCCAAAGGCCGCATCGCCAAGCTGGTCCTCTCGGGCAAAGCCGATACGGCCATCGTCGAAGAGCTTTACCTCGCCACCTTCTCCCGCCTCCCGAATCAACAGGAAGCGGACAACGGCCTCAAGTATCTTGCGGGCGGCCCTCGCGCCACCCGGGCCCAAGACCTCTTGTGGGCCCTTCTCAACAGCAAAGGCTTCCTCTACAGTTATTAGGAGACACGATCATGCTTAACATCCCTGGACATCCCACCCACACCTGCGAAGGCCCTACCCGCCGCGAACTCATGCGCATCGGATCGCTCGGCTTGGCAGGCCTTCACTTGCCGGGCTTCTTCCTGTCGCAAAAAGCCGCACTCGCCAACGAAATCGCCAAAAAATACGCCGGTGCCCGCGGCTTCGGCAATGCGAAGAACGTCATCATGATCTTCCTCCAGGGCGGTCCAAGTCACATCGATATCTGGGATCCCAAGCCCAACGCCCCAGCCAACATTCGCGGTGAATTCAAGCCCATCAAGACCAAGATCCCTGGCACCTGGATCGGCGAACACATGCCGATGATGGCGCAGGCTATGGATAAGGTCACGCTCATCCGTTCGATGAGCTACACCCCCAACGGCCTCTTCAATCACACTGCTGCCATTTACCAGATGCTCACCGGCTATCCACCCGATAAAGTCTCGCCCTCCGGTCAGCTCGAACCACCCAATGCCGCCGACTTCCCCACCGCCGGCAGTCATATCTCGAAGCTCAAGCCGCTCACCGATGCAATGCTCCCCTTCGTCGAGCTACCCAGGCCATTGCAAGAGTCCGGCATCATCGGCAAAGGCGGTGCCGCCGGCTTCCTTGGTAAAGCCTACGACCCCTACCGTCTCTATCAGGACCCGGCCGAGAAAGTAACCCTCGAAGATCTATCTCTTCGTAAGGACATTCCAGCCGCGCGTCTCAAGGATCGTTTCGAGTTACTCAAGGGAATTAACGGATCGATGCCCGATCTCGAAAAAGCTCTAAATGCCTCTGCCGTGGATGAGTACTACGGCAAAGCCTACGATCTGGTGCTGAGTGGCAAAGCCCGCGACGCAATGGACCTCTCCAAAGAAACCTCCGTGATGCGTGAGCGTTACGGACTACACACGTTTGGGCAAAGCGTCCTGATGGCAAGACGACTCATTGAAGCGGGCACGCGATTCGTGCAAGTGAACTGGCCTTCGGTAGCGAACGGCGATCCGGAAAAGACAGCCTGGGACACCCACGCCGCCAACTTCGCCCCCCTCAAAAATCTCCACTGCCCAAAGCTCGACCGCTCACTGTCTGCCTTACTCGAAGACATGGACCAACGCGGACTTCTTAAAGAAACGCTAGTGGTTGCGATCGGAGAATTTGGCCGCAGCCCGCGCATGGGCGTCTCGACCTCGGGCAATTCGAACAGCCCCGACGGCCGCGACCACTGGCCGTACTGTTACAGCGGCATCGTCGCTGGCGCAGGCATAGCGAGAGGAATGCAATACGGCGAATCGGACGCCACGGCCTCAAGTCCAAAGGAAAAACCAGTCCACCCCAACGACTTACTGGCAACGGTCTACTACGCCCTCGGCATCGACCCCGAAATGGAAATCCGCAACCACCT
>JBKJSR010000338.1:0-9888 GCA_046594355.1 Bryobacter sp. | reverse complement strand
CTTCCTTGTCGAGCATGACGCGGAAGTCTTTGTACTTGGGGGCCTTTGAGAAACGCGCGAAGTTAGAGGAGGCGCGCTTCTCGTCCACGTCGCAGAGCGCGACGATATTTTCATTAGCGGCAGCCTGATTCATGATGACACCGCCCTGTCCGCCACAGCCAATGGCGGCGACGTTGAGCTTGTCGTAGAAGGGTTTGTAGCCGAGAGAACGCAACGAGGCAATGCTGCCAAAGCCGACAGAAGGAACGGCACCGGACAGGAGGGTGCCAAAGAAGAAATGGCGACGATTGAGGGACATGAGAATCTCACAGCCTATCAATATTTATTAGCGGCTTGTTGCGAACCTTTTGAGCGGCCCGTGCGTATAAGGACAAGATGCGAACTATCCGCTTTGCGATTCGCGGCCATGGCAAGAACCACATTGTGTCGATACTTTCGCTCGCGCTCGGCATTGGCGCGAACACGGCGATCTTCTCTTTGTTTGAACAGACCCTGCTGCGGAATTTGCCGGTTGCGGAACCGATGGAGCTGGTAAACCTGACGGCTATCGGGCCGCGAAGCGGAAGCAATTCGACCAACAACGCGGGGGCGTTGTGTTGATCGCATGGGTGTCGCTACTCGCTGGTTATGTGCCGGCACGGCGGGCGATGCAGATCGAGCCGCTGGTTGCGTTGCGCTATGAATAGAGGGGATGGGTCTTGAGGAACTGGTTGCGCTCGATGGGCTGAAAACTTTTCGCTATGGCGGGAAGGAAGTGTGGCTGCATGAAGACCACCGCTGGGTTCTGCCAATGGTGTTTGAGGCGCAGGAGCGGGGATGGTTGCCGCGACCGGTGCGGGTGGTGTTGTTCGACCGGCATACGGACGCGGCGGAGCCGGCGGAGTTCCAGTCGGAGCTTATTTTTGCAGGCGTGATGCGGGCATGTGATCGCGATTTGAGCCGTCATGACGACGACTGGATCGTGGCGGGGATCCGGATGGGGTTGCTTGCGGATGTGTTTGTGTTTGGCGTGGATGACAGGATGGGAGATTTGCCGAAAGCAGTGGGGGAGTTCGGGATTTTTGGGCGCTATGAGATGCCTGGCAAGCTGGGAGAGGTGGGGGTGAGGGCACAGGAAGTGTTGGACTGGAGCGAATCGCCGATCCTGGTGGACATTGATCTCGACTGCTTTGCCTATGCGTACCGGGACAGGGTGATGGCCTGGGACGACGGCGTGTTTGCAAGTGAGTTCGGACCCGGACTCGAGAAGTTTCGGGAACTGATTGGGCGGGCTGGTCTGGTTACTGTTTGCCGCGAGGCGGGGTGTTGTGGTGGGGAAGAAAATGCGGACCGTATCTGGGACTTAGTGCAGAAGCATTTGTTTGCGGGCAAGCTGGAGCGGTACTGAGTTATTCGAAGTTTGATTTGAAGTGGTAGAGATGGCGGGTAGACACAGGGAGGCCGAGCAGTTTCAAATAGAGGAAGAGCTGATAGGCGTGGTGGTTAATGTGTTTTGAGTTATCGAGGAGGACGGAGAGGAAGGCTTCGCCTTGAGGGGAAAAATAAGTCGGAATTAACTGGGAGAGCTGCGCGTCGGTGGTGAGGGCAAAGCCTTCGGCGGCGTGGGCACGGCAAGTCGATAGCAGAGCGAGGGATTCGGCTAGAGTCGGGTTTTGGTGTTGAGAGAGTTGAGTCTTGAGGACGTTGAAGTGTGCGAGGGTTTGAGGGTGGAGCCGGTGGAAGCAGGCGCAGAGACCTGCCCAGGATTCGACGAGGTGTGCGGCGAGGCGAGTGGAGTTGTAGGGAGGCTCGTTACTGGTAGCGGGCCAGTCGGGACGCCAGTCCTGTTTGCCGGGAGGGATCATGGCGAGCATATCTTCGATTAAAGCGGCGTCCTGATCGATCTTTGCGGCGAGGACTTGGATTAATGGATTGGGCATGGATGAGTAGTTTGTAGATCGGAGGGGTGAGACCATGCCGATTCGGCGGTTATCACCCCTGCGGAGATATCAAACGCAACTCTTAAGGGAGCTTACTTCGCTTTGACTGGGATGGTGGCGATCGTGTTTTCCCATTCGATCTGGAGGGCAGCGGCAGTTAGCGACATCTTATAGGATTCGACGAGGGCGGGTGCGGCTTTGACGGTCATCTTGGCTCGGCCAAGGTCGTTCGACTGGCTGTATTCGGTGCCCCATTGGCCGGTCTGCCTATTGACGATGAGAGTCCATTCAGTGGCGGTGGGCAGGACGTAAAGCGTGTAGTCGCCCTTGGGGACGCTGAGGGTGCCAATCATGAGGTCGGTTTCGGTGTGGAGCAAAGTGGCGGCGTTGGCACCAGCGCGCCAGACTTCACCGTAGGGAACGAGGCCGCCGAAGATTTTTCGCGTCCTGACGGAGGGAGAGTTGTACTTGATGGTGACGGCTTTGCCGCCAAAGGTGGCCGTGGCTTCCGAAGGCGGGCTGAGCTGGGTTTTCTTTTGCTGAGCGGTGGCGAAGCCGACCGTGGCAAGGATCAGGGTGGTTGTGAGAAGAAGGTGCTTCATATCTATACCTTCACTCTACCCTTAGCGGGCCGGATCGGATAGTATAGCGGCATGAAACGACGCGAACTGCTGAGCACGGCCGCCGGCCTTACGATCTTGAAGAGTGGAATGTTGCGCGGGCAGACAGCACCCAGCAACAAGTTGAATGTAGCTTTGATTGGGGTATGGGGGAGGGGCACGGCGCATTACAACTCGTTGCGGAACGAAAATGTCGTAGCGATTTGCGATGTGAACGATCTGCGGACCCGCGAGGCGGCCCAGATTTTTCCGAAGGCAAAGACGCACTGGGACTGGCGTCGGGTGATGGATCAGAAGGACGTGGAGGCGGTTGTGATCTGCACGGCGGATCATCATCATGCCTTTATCGCCAACTGGGCGATGAATCGCGGCATGCATGTGTTTTGCGAGAAGCCGCTGGGGATCACGGTAGAAGAAGCGCGTACTGTGCGGGCGAATTATTTGCGGCAGCGCGGAAAGCTGGCGACGCAACACGGGACACAACGGCATGCCTATCCGAATTTCGAGCGCTTGCGGGAACTCGTTTTAGACGGCGCGATTGGCGACTTGCAGCGTGTGCATAGCTGGGATGCGCGCGAGTTGCCGCGTCCGGGCTATCCAAAGGGGGAAGGAAATCCGCCGGCGGAATTGCATTATGAACAGTGGATCGGACCGTCGCCATATCACGCTTACAGCCCGCAGTATTTTGGTGGCTCGAACGGATTGAACTGTCTGTTCTGGAATATGTACCGGGACTTTGGCGTGGGCCAGATGGGTGACATGGGGGCGCACACGATGGACCTGGTGTGGAACGTGATCGATGCCGGTGCACCGTCGTCGGTGGAGATCGACCGCGATGCGAGCGACAAGTACAATGCCGAGATTTGCCCAGTGAAGCTGAAGGCGCATTTTGAGCACCCGGCGAATAGCTGGCGTGGCCCGATCGAAGTGGTCTGGTATCAGGGCGGGTTAAAGCCGGCGACACCCAAGAATTATCTCGACCTGTCGCGGGTTGGAAATGGGGCGATCTTTGAAGGCACGAAGGGGAGTATCTTCGCCGACTTTACGACGCGCGTGGTGATTCCGAATAACGACGATGGAGACTTTACTTACTACAAACGGCGCGGGAAAGAAGCGCTGCTGCCGCTGATTGGCGGGACGGGGCAAGTGACGCAAGGCGTTGCTCAACGCAGACCCGCCGCTGGACCAGCGCCCGCGCTGCCGAAGGGGTTTACCGCGATGCCGAATCAGGCACCGGGCAAGACAGGCTGGGCGGATGTGCAATTTCTCGAAAACGGCTTGCCTGCCGCGCTGGGTCTGCCGAATCCGAATGTCGAATCGATTCTGGCGGGACGGCCGCAATCGGCACCAGATGTGTTTCAGGTGGAGTGGCTTGAGGCATGTAAAGGCATGCACGACAAGGCAGTTCACGGGACCAGCACCAAGACCAACTGCGACTTCGATTATGCCGGTACAATGATTGAGCAGATGTTACTGGGCCTCGTGGCACACCGGGCAGGCAAGAAGCTCACTTATGATGGCGCGAGCGGCCGGGTGACGAACTCAAACGAAGCGAATGATTATTTGCGGCGCGAGTATCGGCCCAACTGGAAGCTCAACGGGTAGGCAGTAAGCGGTATTCAATCTTGCGGATCGAAGACGCCGTGTTGTAGCTGAACAGACTGAGGGGCATGGTGAGATCCATGCCCCTTCGCAATGTTATGGCCCGGCCATTGACGGCTAAATCGACAACTTGTTTGTCGTCGATCCAGGCCTTGATATGCGCCTCCGTCACCTGAATGCGAAAGCGATAGAAGCGGTTATTTTCAAAGTTGAAGTAAGCGCGGGTTTCGTTCTCGCTGGCATCCCAGTTGTCGATCGAAGAGATGCCGATGATGTCGCCGCCCCAGCCGCCATTGACCCAGGTGGCGTGCGAGTTTGTGTAGGGGAAAGTGAGTGAGGCGAAGAAGTCGTTACCGCGGAGGCGTGAGGCTTCATAACGGATTTCATAATTGAGGCGTGGCTTGAATTCGAGGGCGGTGACGCCGGTCATGGGAGCGCCGGGGTCGAGGAGGATGGCTTGTGTTTCGATGTGCGCCGTTCCACTGCGGGGGAAAGGGATTTGCTTCCACCCGTTCAGGGTTTGCCAGTCTTGCGCGTGAAGGCCAATAGCGAAGGCGATGATTAAGCAGCGGGATGCCAGCATTTGGCCTCATTTTATCCTGATTGGCCGGGGCGGACTTACTATTTCATCAGGATCGATTCTGAATTGGCTTTCGACTGCAAACGAGAGACACGGGCAAAGACAAGCTGGGCTTCGGCCTTGCGCCCCAGCGCCTGGAGCGCACGGGCGAGCTGGTACTGAACGGGGGCTTCGTTTGGCGCACGACTTGCCGCCGTCTTGAGCAACGGCAAAGCTGCTGCGGCGTTGCCGATTGCGAGTTGAGCTTTGCCAAGGTAATACGAAGTACCCCAGAGATCGGGACGAGCTTCTTTCACTGCAATCAGGAGCGGAGCTGCCTCTTCGTTTTTGCCTTCCTGCACGAGCAGCGCGCCTAGAAAATAACGGGCTTCGAGATCGTCTGGATCCTGTTCGAGGGCCAGCCGTAGTAGCCTGGCGGCCTCCTCATAATTGCGCAAGCTCAACTGGGTCTTGCCTCGTTCGAGGGCCAGGCCGGGCAGTCGCGAGTCTGCCGCTGCGGCTTTGTCGAAGCTGCTCTGAGCACGATCGAAGATCGCCGCGTCGTACCAGACGCGCCCTTCGAGGTAGTTCGCCTGGGCTGCCGGCAAGCGTGCCAGAAGCTGGTCGAGCACCTGCTGCGCGCGCGGATGCCTTTGCTGCTTCACATAAGCGAGAGCGAGAAAGTGATAGACCCCGGGCGAGGGTTGTGGGTCGGC
Source organism: Bryobacter sp. (assembly GCA_046594355.1). GTDB lineage: Bacteria > Acidobacteriota > Terriglobia > Bryobacterales > Bryobacteraceae > Bryobacter. The sequence continues at coordinate 4,472 of JBKJSR010000338.1, read as the reverse complement.
GAGTAGAGGCTCGAGAGTGGCAATTGCGCCCGCAGTATCCCCGCTTTGCAACTGACAGATGCCGAGTAGCTCGAGGGCTTGTTGTTGCCGGGGGGAATTGCGTTGAGAGAGTGTTGCGAAGAGAGGCCTGGCTTTGGCGTAGGCGTCCAGCTTCATGTAAGCGAGGCCGAGATTCAAGAGCAGACCGGGTTCATCGGGAACGAGACGCAGTGCGCGTAAATAGGTCTCGACTGCCTTCGCGGGCAGATTCCGGCGGCTGTAGAGAACACCCAGATTACCCATTGCCTCAAGGTTGCCCGGCTCACGGCGAAGCACTTCGCGAAAGCCGGCTTCCGCCTGCGCGTAGTCTTTCGATTGCAGCGCACGCGAGGCATTCGCGAAAACATCCCCGGTAGAAACAGTTTGGCCCTGATACAGGATCAGGGCCAAACTTAGAAACAGCATCAAACCCAGATTAGAACAACACTTTGACGCCCAGTTGGATGGTGCGCGGATCGCGAGTGGAGTTGACCTGGCCGAAGGTGCCACGAGTGGCAGCCGTCGGTGCGGTGTTGGGATTGGGAACGTTAAGGCCGGTGTTCACCCCAGCCCACTGCGTGTGGTTCAAGGTGTTGAAAGTTTCAAAACGGAACTGCACGCGGACGCGTTCATAGAACGTGGTGGTCTTGATCATTGAGATGTCCCACTGGTTTATACCGGGGCCACGGATGATACCTTCGCCCGTGTTGCCGAGGTTGCCCTCGAGCGGCCTGCTGAAAGCGAAGACATTGAAATAGTCGAGCTCGCTCTTGTTTTCATTGGTGATTGGTCCGCTGCCGTTGTAATTGGCGCGGGGGCCACCGCCGAGTGTGCCGGCGTTGCCGTTGGAGTTGATGGTAAGCGGCGTGCCGCTCCAGAAGCGGGCGATCCCGTTGATCTGCCAGCCATTCAGGACACCCTTGGCGAGTGCGTTGGAGTTGGCGAATCTGGGGAGCTCATAGATGAAGTCGATCGTAACGATTTGCTTGCGGTCGAAGTTGAGCAAGCCATATTCGCGCTTGCGGTCATAGGCATAGGCAAGCGAATTGGTGTCGCCTTCGTTGACGCCCTGGGCTTTGGACCAGGTGTAGTTGAAGTTACCGGTGAAGCTCTTGGCAAAGCGGCGGGTGACGCGGGCCTGCAGGCCGTTGTAGTTCGACGTGGAGCCGAACTCGGTGAAGGCTACGCCTGCATAGCCCTGGTAGGGACGAAGGGCGTTGGCAACTCCGTTGACACTCGCGAGCACGCCAGGTTGCAATGTGGCCCCGAGCGGGAGCTGGTTCAAATCGCGGCGGTACTGGAGGAAGCGGCCACGGTTGCCAATGTAGCTGATGTCGACGCTGGTCTTGAGACCAAGCTCGCGCTGCACACCAAGACTCCACGAATAGATGGTCGGGATCTGGCCTTCGGCGTCAATCGCTACAATGCCAACCGGGGAACGGCGTCCACCGGCGATCAAGCCGGTGTTGAGCCTGTCCACATTGCCGACGAAGACCGTGGGCTGAAAGGTAAGAGGCGGATTGCCAAGGCCATCAAAGTTGTTGGCATTCTGGCGGATGCGCTCGTAGAACATGCCGCCGCCACCACGAATGGAAGTCTTGCCGTCGCCGAAAAGGTCGTAGGCAAAGCCGACGCGGGGACCGAAGTTGTTCCAGCGATTCTTGACTCCGCCCTTGGGGAAGCCAGCCTGGCCCTCTTCGACCATACCGTTGAAGGCGTTGCCAACGCCGGGGACCAGCGTGCCGAGGGTAAGGCCCGGATTCAGGTCGACGCGGGCCGCATTTTTCGGATCGTATTTGCGCGGGTCAAAGTAGTTTTGCAGAAACTTGCCGTAGGTGTAGGTGGGTCCCATGTATGCCCAGCGGAGGCCGAACTCAAGGGTAAGTTTCTTGTTTACGCGCCAGGAATCCTGTGCGTAGCCTTCGATGCCGAAGAAACGGAAGGTGCCGAAGAATCGCGCGTTGGTCTGCGAGACCGAAGTGTAGTTGCCGTTCAGCATGTTGGCGAATGTGTTGCCGGTGGAGAGCGGGTTGTCGGGGGAGTCGCCAAAGTTGAAGTTCATGACGTCGGTCCAGGTCGGCTGTTGGCCGTTCAGATTCATGTTGAAGAAGCCCCCGAACTTAAACGTGTGCTTGCCCATGTTTTTGGTGATGTTGTCGGTAAAGGTGAATTGCTTTGCCTCGCTCAGCCAGCCGGCGGGGAAGCCAGGATAGTTGCAACTCCCGACGCCGCAATTGAAGCGGGGGAAGCGATTGCGCAGGTTGGATTCGGGGAAGAATTCCGGGAACGTGAAGCCGAGGGACTTGCGGTCGTAGAGGGCTTTGTCGGCGCTCTCATTCACGTCAACCAACTGGGTAAGCCGATTGTAGCTGAAGATGAATTCGTTGGTGGTGGTGGGCGAGATCACGTTGATGAGGTTGTAGCTCCACGAACTGCCGGGCTTGCGGCGAAACTGCGGAAAGACCGGGTAAGGTGTAGTGGCAAAAATGCCGAGGCCCTGAGCTTCGTGGTTTGCGTCGTCGGCCCAGCGGAAGAAGAAGTTGGCGCGTTCGCTGATCGTGTAATCGAGGCGAAGCACCTTGCCTTCTTTGTTGAACTGATAGGTGTCCTGAAAGAAGGACCGAACTGTTTCTGGAACTCCAGGCGTCGGGCCGGCACCGGCATAAGTTGCACCCTGAAGCACCTTGAGAAAGCCGGCTGTGTTCTGCGCCCACTGGCTGCGGGGGACGACGTTGCCTGGATAAGGCTGGCCACCGATGATACGGCCGCCCACTTCGCGCACGACCGTGCCCGGCTGAAAGACCTGGCCGATGCGGAAGCCGGTATCGGCACCCTGCGCGGTGAGAATGTTGCCGGTGCGATAGAGCCGCGAGAGATCGCCGTTCAAAAGGTCCGGGTGGGGAAGGTCGACGAAAGTTCCGCCGCTGGGACGGGTGGCCAGCGTCTTCTCATAGTTGAAGAAGAAGAAGAGTTTGGGGTCTTTGCGGGATGAAATTTTCGGGATAGCCAGAGGGCCGCCGATGTTACCGCCAAACTGATTGAAGCGCAGCTTTTGCGTCCTGCCGCTGCGATCAAAAGGCTGCCGGGCGTCGAGTGCATTGTTGCGAAGAAATTCGTAGGCGGTGCCGTGGAAATCCTTACCGCCGGACTTGGTGTTGACCGAAATCATGATGCCCGGATTGCGTCCGTATTCGGCGTTGAAGGTAGAAGTCTGGACCTTGAACTCGCCCACCGCATCGAGAGAAACCTGAGTGTATTGTCCGTCGTTCGCACCAACGTCGGTGTTGATCGCGCCGTCGAGAAAGACGTTGTTGTTCGAGCCGCGCAGGCCGTTGACGTTGAAGGCGTCGGTGTTGTTGAAGGCGAGGCGGAAGTCGGTGCGGTCGTTAGAGACAACACCCGGCAGGGTGCGCATCAGAGACTGGAAGTCGCGTCCGTTTAGCGACATGTCCGTGACTTGTTTACCGGTGATGGTAAAGCTCTTGTTGGCCGTCGTCGTTTCTACGAGTGGCACTTCGGCTGAAATTGTAATGGAGTCCGTCGTCGATCCCAATTGCAGGCCCAGATTGCCGAGATTCATGATCTGGTTCTGGTCGAGTTGAAGGTCGGTTTGGGTGAGGGATTTGAATCCAGAAGACTGGATCTTGAGCGTGTACAGGCCCGGCTGAATGTTGGAGATCTGGAAGGAGCCGCTGTCGCCCGAGACGACTTCTCGAACCATGACAGCTTTGCGCTGATCGGTGGCGGATATCTTTGCGCCCTTGATGGCTGCCCCGGAGGGGTCCAACAATACGCCCTGGATGGTTCCGGTTTGGGCTAGACCGAGGCCCGCAATGGAGACTAGTAAAGCAAATAACTTGGCTTTCATTGTTTTGTATTCTAACAGTCGTAAAGAGCTTTTTGGAATAGGCTGGCCGCGATTGCTGGATGCGCAAGAATACTTGCATCCGGCCACATCCCACAGCGGGTTTGATACGTAGTCCAATCAGGGAAGGGAAGAAATTGCGACGGACTGCTGCCCTCTAACGTCCAAGTAAAGAAGGAGTCTATGCAAGTAATCCGGGCGGCCTCGGCGCCAAGCAGTCAAACTCCAAGTCCAGCAGCTTTTCAACTGCCGCCGGCAATGCTCGAGAAGGCGGCTGATCGGCTTTGCTGGATCTCGATTCTATGCGCTGTGACGACAGTTGCATTGCTGACAATGGAGGGATTCCTCCAGCCGGAATTTAGCGCGGCCTTCCGTCTTGCGTCCATCCAGTGGACAATCGGTGGCATTCTCGCTTTATCCGCCGGCTTCATCGCGATCCAGCGTTTTGGCTGGTTGAGCAAAGCGGCACTGCTGGATCTCGGAATTGTATTTCAGGTGGCCATCGCTTTCGCGATCGCGATGTTCGAGACCACCTTCAACTGGAACCCGGATGTGCCTGTTCTTGGTCACAGCGGCGTAGCCGTCTGGC
>JBKJSR010000174.1:0-5821 GCA_046594355.1 Bryobacter sp. | reverse complement strand
ACCCTCGAAATCGAGTTGTCGCGCAAGCCTGCCTAAGGCTGCTGGGCGATCTTCGTCAACCAGAAGTCGTCGCCTTGCACGATTACATCCGCGGTAATTTTCCGGCCGGGTTTGAGTTTCTCGAACTCGGCCTTTTCTTTGATGGGAAAGCCCATGGTCATCGCCTCCATCCAGCCTATGATTTCCTGGTGCCTGATGGTGATTACCTGAGTTGCGGCGTCCATGCCGAGGATCTCACCAGTCAGCTTGTAAGTCTTGATGGGCTGGTTACTTTGCGCCTCCTGGCGAGGGGTTTGGCTACAGGCGGACAGTAAGAGCACGAGCGCCAATAATGCGGTCTTCATGCCTCCAGTATCGTTCAAATGCTCCGCTACCCCGTCTCTCGATGAAGGCATCACTACAGGCAGGCACCTAAGCCAGTTCGCTCAAGCCCTTGAGTTCCCCGCTGGAATCGCCGATGGTTTCCGCCTTCACGCCGAAGTTACTAAGAAGCGAGAGATAAAAGTTAGTCATCGGCGTGTCCTTATCGTAGACGATATGACGGCCGGCGTGAATCGTGCCATTCATCTTTCCGGCGACCAGAACAGGCAGGTCGTGGTGCAGATGCTTGTTGCCATCGCTGATACCACTGCCGTAAACGATCGCGCTGTGGTCTAGCAAGGTAGCGTCGCCGTCCGGGGTGACGGCCAGCTTCTTGATCCATTCACTGAAAAGCGAGAAATGGAAGCAGTTGATTTGGGCCACCTTCTCCATCTTCTCGGGATCGTTACGATGGTGCGTGAGAGGGTGGTGCCCGTCGGCAACTCCAATCTCGCGATAAGGACGCGCACTGCCTTCGCGCGCCATCATGAAGGTGGCGACGCGCGTCGAGTCGGTCTGAAACGCAACAGTCATAAGGTCGCACATCAAGCGCACATGCTCGGCGTAATCGGCGGGGACGCCCGCTGGAATTTCCATACGTAAGTCGTTGCCCAAGTTGCCGCTGGCGGCACGCTGGATGCGGGCTTCGATGTCGCGAATCGAATAAAGATACTCATCGAGTTTGCGCTGATCGCCAGTGCCCAGATCGGCTCGAAGACTTTTGGCGTCATCGAGTACAAAGTCGAGAATGCTGCGGCGCGTGCGTTCGCGCCGTTTGACCATCTCTGGACTCTCCCCGGCGGCACCATTGCCGAAGAGCCGTTCAAACACATTGCGGGGATTGATCTCGGGCGGCATCGGACTGGATTCGCTGCGCCAGGAAATGTTGTTCGAATAAGCGCAACTGTAGCCGGAATCGCAGCTTCCCACTTGACGGCCATCCTCGGTGCCCAACTCGAGCGAGGCAAGACGCGTCTGCTTACCGACACTCATGGCGGCAAGCTGATCGACGCTAGTGCCATTTTTGATATCGGCACCGGCGGTCTTTTTAGGATGCGCGCCGGTGAGGTAGCTTGCAGCGGCGCGGGCGTGATCGCCGGGACCATCACCGAGGGCGCGGCCGCCGTTATGGGTGAGGCCGGTGATGAGGGTGAGCCGATCCTTGTGATCCTTGAGCGGCGCAAGTACCCGGGTCATCTCAAAGTCGGCACCGGCAGTCGTGGGAGTCCAGTGCGCCATGTTGATCCCGTTGGGAACATACACAAAAGCGAGGCGCGTCGGTGACTTGCCGCCGGGGGCTTTTGCGGCAGCCGGTGTCATCGCATCGAGCATGGGCAAACTCATGCTCACGCCCAAGCCGCGCAGCAGTGTGCGGCGATTCAAATTCTTACCGATCAGGATCATGACTTTGGGGCCTCCGGACGCCGCTTCTGGAAGGGCGCGCTTTTCACTATCTCTACTATAAATGCCTGCATGCGAAATTGCCGAGCTGAGGCGGCTTTGACGATTGCGGCAATGCTGCGCCGGTCCGCGCGTTCCACTCCGCGACCAAGTGCAAAGGTCATCATTTTTTCGGCGAAGCAATCGGCAAAGGGCTTGGGATTCGCGGCTAGAATTTTCTTTAATTGCTCCGGCCCGGTGAACGATTCTCCACTGGGGAAGGTGCCCGATGCGTCGAGATCGAAATTGCCGTCCTTCGTGCGCCAGGCACCGATGGCATCGTAGTTTTCCAAACCAAATCCAAGCACGTCCATCCTTGCGTGACAGGAAGCACAGGTAGCATTGCTGCGGTGTAATTTCAATTGTTCGCGCATGCTCATTTTGGTGCCGATCAACTTTTCGTCGAGCTGTTGCACGTCGGGAGGCGGAGGTGGAGGCGGCGCGTTCAGAACATTTTCCAGAACCCACTTGCCGCGAATCACGGGCGACGTGCGTGTTGCATAACTTGAGACGGTGAGTACACTGGCCATCGATAGAATGCCGCCGCGCCGGGCGTCCGGCAGCATCACCTTGCGGAACCCGGCCCCTTTCACACCGTCGATGCCGTAGTGCTTTGCCAGCGTCTCGTTGAGGTAAGTGTATTTAGCATCGATCATGGCGAGGATGCTTCCGTTGCCGCGCGCGAGGTCCAAAAAGAAAAGTCTCGTTTCTTCCTGCATTGCGTTTTTCAGTTGCGGGTTCCAGGAGGGGAAGCGGTCTGGATCGGGCTTGACCAGATCGAGGTTGCGAAACTCGAGCCACTGCGCGGCGAAGCCATCGGCAAGTGCGTCCGCTTTGGGATCGGCAATCATGCGACGCACCTGGGCTTCGAGCGCACCGGGCCGGCGCAAAAGCTTTTTCTCTGCCAGGGTAAGGAGCGTTTCGTCTGGCATGCTGCTCCAGAGGAAATAGCTGAGACGGCTTGCGAGGTCGAGGTCGCTGAGAATCTCGAGGCCATCCGCATCCAGCTTGCCATCGCTTTTTTCGATGCGGAACAGGAAGTGCGGGCTGACTAAAACGGCCTGCATACCTGCCTGTATGCTCTGTTCGAAGCTGTCTCCTTCTTTACGCGCGAGCTCGACAATCTTCATCAGCGCATCGGTTTCCGATGCCACGAGTGGGCGTCGCCAGGCTCGGCGTGCCAGCTTGGCGAGAACGAGACGCGCACAGCCTGGGTCTGCTTCGAGACAAGTGAGCAGCCGCTTCTGGCTTTCGGGAATCGTGCGAACGGGATCATAGGGTCCGCGAATTTCAAGGCGGTCCATGAGCATCTGGAACTGATTGATCGTCTTGTCATTTACCTCGTCGGCGGCGTTTGAAATCAGCGCGCCATCAAACTCGACGCGCACCTTGTGAACACCGGGCATGGCGACAAAGAGCTTGTGGGTTGTGTTGCGCGGGCGATCAGTGCCCATGATGGTTTCAATTTCCACGGGCGCTGTTGCGTCAACAGAGAAGCGAAGATTGGTCTTCCATTCTGGCCCGCCCGCCTTGACCCCAGTGACAAAACCCTGAATCTCATAATTGCCGGCGGAGGGAAAGTTGTGCGTGATTTCGAGATAGTTGGCGTGACGGCCTTTCATGCGGCCTGCCCCAAAAGCGACTTTGGCGGGCTTGGGCAAGGGCTCGGTGTTGATGGCCTTGCGGGCGATCTGCTCGGCGGCGTTCAGATACTTCTCCATCAAGACCGGGGACAGGCTCAGGACGTCGCCAATATTGTCGAAGCCATAGCCAGAATCATCGGCGGGGAAGTCGTCGGCAGGCCTGAATTCAATGCCCAGCAGATCGCGAATCGTGTTGTTGTACTCCATGCGATTAAGTCGCCTCGAAGTCACGCGCCCGGGGTCTGGCTTAACTTTGCGGTCGATCGCCGCGAAGTGCTTTTCGAGCCACTGCACCACTTGTCTCGATTGCGCGGCGGGCGGCTTGGGCAGCGGAGCGGGAGGCATCTCACCCGTCTCAATCTTGTGCAAGACGGTTTCGAGCATGCTGCGTTGCGCTGTGAGATCGGCGGCAGTCTTAATCTGCAACAGATTGACGCCGCCCTCCTGCTGGCGGGAGTTGTGACACATCACACAGTTCTTTTTCAGGTAGGGGGCGACGCTAACTTCAAAAGCCGGAGAAGCCGCAGGAAGGGATTCTATTGCCGCAACGGCGAACAAGAGCAGAAAATGGCGCATCTGGATGCTACCAGTCTATGGCAAGTTCGTCAGGAAATGCGGCGGTCCCGCCACATGGTAAACAGGGCAGCCGCAACCACCAGCATGTTGGCGATAATCACGGGCGTAGCGCCGATGACAACTCCATAGCTCAGCCACAGGCAGGCTGCCACGGCTTGAATCGCACGAATCTTGAAGGGATTGCGGACGAAATAAGAACTGGTAAAAGCGGCTGTTGCCACCCACCCAATCCAGTCGGGCTTCATTGGGTCAACCGCGCAGTTTCGCCTGTATCGATGGGCTCGATAGTCAACCAATCCGTCTTTACCTTGTCCCATTCCTGGACGGTAAAGCCATGCGCTTCAAACAGGGCGCGGATGCGATTCGACTGCCAGCCGGCAATCTCTTCGAGAATCGGCACGAGCACACTGAGGGCGTCTTCACTCAATACGGTGCGCTTGGCGATCTGCGAAATGTACTTGGCCTCGGAGACCGCGATGGTAAGTCCGTCGTAGCGATTTACATGCAGCATCACATGGATATCGCTCGACCCATCGCCGATGTAGACCACCTGATCGCGGCCCAGTTTCATGCCACTCTGCAGTTCATCAAGCACCGCCACTTTGCCGAAACCGGCGCAGACTCGATCGATTGCACAAACCTCTCCAGTCGCTTCGTCGTAACGGAGTTTCGTGCCGTAGATATTCTCCGGGGGGACAATTCCTTCGAGCGCGCTCTGGATCACTTCTTCCGGAGCGGCGCTGATTACATAGAGCGAGAACCGATAGCCGTCGAGACTGTTCAGCAATTGCGACACGAGCCGGATGTTTGGCTTCAGGCGGATCTTCTTGCCTACCTCGACCAGGTGCGAGGCGCGCACCTGTTTGTATTCCGGATCGTGCAGCAGCAGGTAGGACAGTTCCCCGCCCTGCTGGATAAAATTCTTGCGGGAAATTTCGGCGATCTTGGCCTGGAATCCTTCGATACCCAGCAACTCGCTCAGGATGACACCCGAGTCGTTGAAGCTCAGCGTGTGATCGAAATCACTTGCCAGCAAATAATGCTTTGAGATGCGTTTTTCTTCAGCCATAGGGACCTCGCTTTTAGATTAGGGGTGGGAGATGTCAAAAGGAATACAACGAGGTGAAAATAGAATTCAGGCAGGGAACTTTTTGATATGATAACAAGATTTTTCCGATTTTGACTTTTAGTCTATTTTCAAAACTGCAAAGCTGCCCTAGAATGGAAGCATGATGCGAGTACCATCCCTCAGCCGTCCTGGTCTTTTCGGCGCAGACTAGCATCGTCCCTCCATTGCGTCCAGCCCCCCACTCATCCACCGTTTACCCCAACCAGGAGAATTCCATGGGCACAATCACGCTCAACCGGATGGACCTGCCGCATTTGGCCACGCCCTTGCCTGGTCCGAAGGCGGCGCAACTCATTGCCCGCGACAACGCCGTAATGTCCCCCAGCTACACGCGCGGATATCCGCTGACGGTGGCCCGTGCCGAAGGCTCGATCATCGAAGATCTGGACGGCAATCGATTTCTCGATTGCAATGCCGGCATCGCCGTCTGCGCTACCGGTCATTGCCACCCCAAGGTGGTCGCGGCCATTCAGCAACAGGCCGCAAAGCTGATCCACTACTCGGGCACGGACTTCTATTACGAGAACATGGTCGATTTGGCGGAGAAGCTGCAAAGCCTGGTTCCAGGTGGCGGGCCGCGCCGTGTTTACTTCGGGAATTCCGGAACGGAAGCGATTGAAGCATCTCTCAAGATGGCCCGCTATCATACGGGCCGCGAACGATTCATTGCCTT
>JBKJSR010000098.1:0-12311 GCA_046594355.1 Bryobacter sp. | reverse complement strand
GTATTCGCAACATGCGTGATGCCGGAGCGGCCCAGCTTACGGCGATTGTCCAGGGTGCCGAACTCCGTTTTCGCCCCGTGATGATGACGGCGGCTGTGGCCGCCCTGGGCCTGGTTCCGTTTTTGTTTGCCACCGGTCCCGGCTCCGAAGTGCAGCGTCCTTTGGCCATCGTCGTGATTGGCGGTCTGATCACATCCACTCTGCTGACGCTGGTGGTGCTGCCCGCACTTTACCGTATCTTCGACGACAATCACCCGCCCTCCGAGACGGTCCAAAACCAAGCTGAGGAGCCGCTAGCCAACTGAGCTGCCGCTTGGCCAGCGCAGAAGTTCGGACTCTTGCGCTGTTCTGGTTGTGCGAAGCCTCAGGTGCCGCAAAAGGTGCGGTGGGGCTCGGCGTCGCGTGGGGCGGGCTGGGTGTACTTCTGCAAGCCAGGGCGTTCCGTGAAGGGCGCGGCGAGGACTTCGAGGAGGCTTTCAAAGGGCACGAGATCGTTGCGCTCGACGGCAGCGGTGAGGACGGCTTCGACTTGATCGTTGCGCGCTATGTAGAGTGGGTTTGTTTTCAGAATCAGGCTAGAGAGGGGGAGCCTGTCGCGCCACTGTTTGGCCCAGGCATCGAATGGGGTGGGGTCGTCGAAGAGGCTTCTAATGGCAGTGTCGTCACCCAGGGCGGATTGGGACAGGGCGCGGAAGGCAAGAGTGTAATCTACGTTCTGGCCCTCCATGGCGGCGAGGAAGCCGTTGGCGATGTTCAGGTCTTCCGGCTGCGGCGGGCCGGAGATGCCGAGCTTGGCGCACATGCCCTGGAGCCAGTATTCGTCATAACGATCCGTGAAGCCGTTGACGGCAGCGGTGGCTTGGGCAATGGCTGTCTGGTCGTCCGTATCGATGAGGGGTAACAAAGTTTCAGCAAGGCGGGCGAGATTCCAGCGGGCGATGACCGGCTGATTGCCGTAGGCGTAGCGGCCCTGGTGGTCGATGGAACTGAAGACCGCTTGAGGGCTGTAACGGTCCATGAAGGCGCAGGGGCCATAGTCGATGGTTTCTCCGGAGATGGCCATGTTGTCGGTGTTCATGACTCCGTGGATGAAGCCGACGTGCATCCAATGGGCGATGAGGGCGGCCTGCCGGTCGCAGACGGCGTTGAGGAAGGCGAGGTAGGGGTTGGGAGCGGCGGCGAGTGCGGCATCGTGACGGAGGATCGTGTAGTCGGCGAGTTGTTTGACTTTGGCGTAATCGCCGCGCGAAGCGAAGAACTGGAAAGTGCCGACGCGGATGTGGCTGGCAGCGACGCGGGTGAGGATGGCACCGGGCAGGGGACGCTCGCGGAAAACAGGTTGACCGGTGGAGACGGCGGCGAGAGCGCGGGTGGTGGGGATGCCAAGGGCGTGCATGGCCTCGCCCATCAGATACTCGCGCAAGACAGGGCCGAGGGCGGCTTTGCCGTCGCCGCCACGGGAAAACGGCGTACGACCGGAACCCTTGAGCTGGATGTCGCGGCGATGGCCCTGGGTATCGATCAACTCGCCGAGGAGCAGGGCGCGACCGTCGCCGAGTTGCGGAACAAAGTTGCCGAATTGATGACCGGCGTAGGCTTGGGCGAGAACTTCCGCGTTTGGGGGGGCGAGGTTGCCCGAGAAAATATCGACAGCCGTTTTGGAGTCGAGCGCGTCGAGGCCAAGTTCGGTGGCTAGAGCCTGGTTGAGTTTGATCAGTTTTGGAGCGGGAGACGGTTCGGCGTTGGCGCGGGCGTAGAAGCCCTCAAGGTCTCTCGCGTAGGTGTTGTCAAAGGGGAAGGCAGCGGCCAGCATGAACTTTGAGTATGAACTACAGGGCGAGCGCCGGGCGTCGGCGGGCGTGGTGGGTGGCTTGTTCGTAGGCGTGGGCAATTTGCAGGACGCTGAAATCCTGGTTGTGACGGCCAACGATCTGGATGCCAACGGGAAGACCTTCTGGAGTGAAGCCAGCTGGCACAGAGATGGCGGGGTTGCCGGTGATCGAGATGTACCAGCAGGAACGCATCCAGTCGATGTAGCTGTCAAATTTGACGCCATTGATTTCGCCCGGATAGGGCAGCTTCACATCGAAGGCGGGGAGTTGGGTGGTGGGGAGAATGAAGTATTCGTAGCTGGCGAGGAAGTGCTGAAAACTCTGCCAAAGTTGGGAGTGGAGCTGTTCGGCTCTGGCGATGTCGGTGCCGGTGAGTTTGAGGCCGTCTTCGACTTCCTTGAGTAAGGTGTCTTTGTAGGCGGTGCGATGAGTGCGGATGCGCTCGCCGTGGGCAACGGCGGAGTTCCAGGCGCGAAGAGTTTTAAAGGCGAAGTCAGCACCGCTAAAATTGGGCTCAGCTTCTTCGACGATGCAGCCGAGTTGTTCAAAATGTTGGCGCTGGGCGGCGATGACTTTCAGCGTGCGTGCGTCGAAGGGGTTGCCGTTGAGGTTTTTAAACCAGGCGACGCGCGTACCCGTGAAGGATCTGGCGAGAGGTTGCCGGAAGGTGCTGCCCGGTTCGGGAAGCGAATTTGGCGTATTGTGAGCGGGGCCGGCGATGGCACTGAGGAGCAGCGCGACATCGGCGGTGGAACGGGCCATGGGGCCGGAAGTGCTGAGTGTGGACCAGAGGAACGGCGCAGCGGGAGCGGGGACGCGTCCGATGGACGGACGGAAGCCAACGATGTTGCAGAAGGAGGCGGGGTTGCGGAGAGAGCCGCCCATGTCGCTGCCATCGGCGATGGGCAACATGCCGGAGGCGAGTGAAACGGCCGCGCCGCCGCTCGAGCCGCCGCAGGTTTTGGTGGTGTCGTAAGGGTTGAGGGTTGCGCCAAAGACGGTGTTGAAGGTTTGAGAGCCGGCACCGAATTCAGGCGTATTCGTTTTGCCGATCGTGATTGCGCCTGCTGCCTGGATACGGTCGACGATCAGGTCGTTGGTGGTGGGAATGTTGTCCTTGAAAATGGGCGAGCCAAAGGTAGTGAGGATGCCTTTGGTATTGACGAGATCCTTGTGGGCGATGGGCAGGCCGTGGAGCGGACCGAGGGGAGAGCCTTTGGCCTGGAGTTCGTCGGCGGCGAGAGCGGCTTTTGCGGCGCGGTCGGCGACTAGAGTGACGATTGCGTTTAGCTTGGGATTGACTCGTTCTATTTGTTTGAGGTGAGCGGCGAGGAGTTCGCGGGCGGAGAGTTTTTTTGAGCGGATCAGTTGGGTCATCTCGACTGCGCTGAGGAAACAGAGATCATCGGCGGGCGCTGCAGCGAGTGTGACTTGTGATGTAGTGGCGAGGGCGAGCAGGGCTTGGCGTCGAGACGGGGCGGGCGGTGTCATTGACCAAGGAGATTAACACAGGAGACGCGAAAAGGGCGCAGGCCTTGCGGCGCACGCCCTTTTCGGAGTTATGAACTGGAGGTCGACTAGTTGCCGACGTCGTGGGTGTTCGAGAGTTCACGAACGGGGATCCAGAGCTTGTACCATTCCTTCTGCTCGGGGGAATCGGTGTACTTCTTGAGCGATTCGACGCTCTCAAATTCCATGACGAGGACGTGGGTGAACTTGGCCGCGCCGCCCTGGACGGTGATGGGGTTGAGCCAGACATTCTTGATGCCCTTGTACTTGCCGGCGACTGTTTCGATGGCGGCAATGGCCTTGGCGACATCTTCTTTCTTGGCGTCGTCCTTGAATTTCACGTTGATGACGTGGATGACAGTCTTGGGACGATTGGCTGCAAAGGCCTGGCCGCCGAGGAGGGCGAAGGTCATGGTTGCAGCGATGAGCATTTTACGCATTGGGTTCAGCATTCTTTTTGTTTCCTTTGATTTCGTTTCGATCGATGCCACTCCAATTTTGTGACAGCACCATGGAGTTGGCGGGGTTAGAGGTGGAATAACGCACGGTGACAGGGCCGAGCAGGGTTGCAAAGCGGCCTGGATCCGCGCCTTCGATTGCGCTCACGTCCTGAGCCGCGTGGTAGGTAACCCCGCGAACCTCGTACGTGAAGTAGAGAAGCTGTTCGACCGAATCCGTAAGCTGGCCTTCGGTGCTGCGGCTATTGGCAAGGAGCGCGGCCAGACGGGCGCGCTCCTTTTCTTCCGGCGTTGCGCGCCGGAACGGATTGAACATCAAAAGCCTATTTCTTTTCGGATTCGGCGAAAGCCTTGGCGTAGTCCTTGAGGAAGATCTCGAGGCCCATGTCGGTGAGGGGATGGTTGAACATCATGTCGAGAGTTTTGAAAGGCATGGTGCCGATGTCGGCGCCGATTTCGGCGGCCTGAGCGACGTGGAGGGGGCTGCGGAGGCTGGCTGCGAGGACCTGCGTGGTGTAGCCGTAGTTGCCGTAAATGGTGCAGATGGATTCGAGGAGCTCCATGCCGAGCTGGGCGATATCATCGAGGCGGCCGATAAAAGGGCTGACGATATAGGCACCGGCCTTAGCGGCGAGGAGGGCCTGAGCAGGCGAGAAGCAGAGGGTGACGTTGGTGCGGATGCCTTCTTTGGAAAGGGCGGAGCAGGCCTGAATGCCGTTGCGGATCAGGGGGAGCTTGACGATGACATTCTTGTGGATCTTGGAGAGCTTGAGGCCTTCGGAGATCATGGTGGCGGTATCGGTGGAAACAACTTCGGCGGAAATATCACCGTCGATGATGTCGCAGATACGGGCGATCTGCTCCTCAATTGCGATACCTTCCCTGGCGATTAGCGATGGGTTGGTGGTTACGCCGTCAACGATACCCCAGGCGGCAGCCTTTTTGAGTTCGTCCAGATTTGCGGTGTCGAGAAAGATCTTCATGTGTGTGTGAAATTAGCCCTTGATTACGGTGTTGGTGAGCGTGCCGAGACCTTCAATTTCGATCGAGATCTGGTCGCCGGGTTGCATGGGTCCCACGCCTGCCGGAGTACCCGTGGCGATTAAATCGCCGGGTTCGAGGGTCAGGAATGAGCTTACGAAGGCGATTATAGCACCCAAGCCGAAGATCATTTGAGCGGCGGTGCCTTCCTGTTTCAACTCTCCGTTAAGACGGGTACGGAGGGTGGCCCCACTGAGATCGAAGTCTTCTTTGGCGACCATCCAGGGGCCGACGGAGCAGAAGGTGTCGAAGCCTTTGCCACGGGTCCACTGACCGTCTTTTTTCTGGAGGTCGCGGGCGGTGATGTCGTTGACACAGGTGTAACCGAAGATGTAATCCATGGCGTTTGCGGCGGCGATGTTGCGGCCCTGCCTGCCAATAACGATGCCGATTTCCCCTTCAAAATCGACGCGGCTCGACTGGGGCGGGTAGACGATGCTGTCGCCGCCGGTGATGAGCGAGGAAGGGGGTTTGAGGAAGATGAGCGGCTCGGTGGGGACTTCGTTGCCGAGTTCTTTGGCGTGGTCGACGTAGTTGCGGCCTACGCAAATGATCTTTGAGGGAAGGACGGGCGGGAGGAGGCGGACGCTCGCGAGATTGTGATCTTCGGCGAAGTTCTTGCCGAAGAGGCTGCCGGTCTCGGTGACCTGCTCTCCATCGAGGATGCCGTAGAGGCCGTGCGTGGTGGTGGGGTCGGCGTCTTTAGAGAGGGCGAAGCGGATGTATTTTGTCATGGGATCAAGATCTCTACTGGTTCAGATTTTGGGCTTTCATTGCCCATTTTGTCGAGCGCCGTGACGGCGTAGCGGTAAGTTTGGCCGGCGGCGACGGCGGCATCGCGGAAGCTGGCGGCGGTTGGAGAGTCGGCGATTTTGAGGAAGGGGCTGGCGGAGTTGGAGCGGTAGATACGGTAGAGGGCGAGGTCGGGTTCCTGATTGCGTTCCCAACTGAGTTGCGCGGCGGCAGGGCCTGCGAGAGCGGAGAGGCCCAGGGGTCTTGCGGGCGGAAAGGTGTCGACCGGAATGATTGAGATGGGATCGCTGCGTTCGCCGGTGGCACCGGCTTCGAAGGCCTGGACTGTGTATTTATGGGGGGTGTCGTAGGCGGCACCGGTGTCGTTGAAGTGGGGCGTTGTGACGGTGGCCATTTCGGTTGCGGCTTCTTCCTTGTCGGTGAGGCGGAAGATTTTCCAGGAGACGGCGGGGCGCGGATTGGGATTGGACCAGTCGAGCGCGACTCCAGTGGCGGTGGCGATGGCGCGGAGGTTGGCGGGCTTGTCGAGGGGAGGGACTACTTTGAGCGTGACGAAATTGGACCAGGGGGAGACGCGCATTTTAGGATTGGCGACGCGAACGCCGATGACGACTTCCTGATTGGCCCAGTCTTTGACGGGAATCTTTGTTTCCACCTTGGTGGGTTCTTTCACCTGGAGGCCGATGAGGCGGGCTTGTGAGCTCCAGGTGCCGGGGTTAAACGGCAGTGCGGTGTTGGGGCCGATCTTGAGTTCGAGGCCGCCGAGAGTGGGGAGGCCGAGGCCCTCCATGGTGGAGTTGGGGATGGTGAAGGAGACGAGGAGATCCTGGCCTACCTGGCTGACTGCGAGGTCGCTCACGGGTGTGGGAATTTTAAGCGCGGGCGGCAAGGGATCGCCGACGTAGCCGCAACCGGCGAGCGAGAGAATCGCGATGACGAAAATGGCGAAGCGCATTAGAGGATGTACCGGCTGAGGTCTTGATCCTTTACGATGCTGGAGAGCTGTTTGCGGACGTAGACGGCGTCGATGGTGATTTTTTTCTTCTTGAGGTCGGGGCCTTCGAAGGAAATTTCTTCGAGGACTTTTTCGATGATGGTGTGGAGGCGGCGGGCACCGATGTTTTCGGTGGACTGGTTGACTTCGGTGGCGAGTTTGGCCATTTCGTCGATGGCGTCTTCGGAGAATTTCAGCTTGATGCCTTCAGTGTCGAGCAGGGCGATGTACTGCTTGGTGAGCGCGTTTTTCGGTTCTTTGAGAATGCGAACCAGGTCGGCGTGGGTGAGGCTCTGGAGCTCGACGCGAATGGGGAAGCGGCCCTGGAGCTCGGGGATGAGGTCTGAGGGTTTGGAGACGTGAAAGGCACCGGCGGCGATGAAGAGAATGTGGTCGGTACGGACGAAGCCGTAGCGGGTGTTTACGGTGGTGCCTTCGACGATGGGGAGGATGTCGCGCTGAACGCCTTCGCGGGAAACGTCGGGGCCGGTGCCGCCTTCACGTCCGGCGATCTTGTCGATCTCATCGAGGAAGATGATGCCGTTGCGCTCGACGCGGTCGAGGGCCTCTTTGGTGATCTGGTCCATGTCGATGAGGCGCTCTTCCTCTTCTTCGGTGAGGTAGTCGAGGGCGTCGGGGACCTTCATTTTGCGTTTCTTCATGCGCGGGCCGAAGAGACCGGGGAGAATTTCCTGGATGCTGGCACCCATTTCTTCCATGCCCGGGGCGGCGGCCACCTGGACGTGGGGGGCCTTTTCTTTCACATCGATTTCGACGGTCTTATCGTCGAGCTTGCCGGCGCGGAGTTTTTCGCGGAGCTTGTCGCGGGATTTATCTACGGGCGGGGTGCCTTCCGGAGGGGGAGGCATGAGGAGTTCGAGGAGGCGATCTTCGGCGTTCTGCTCGGCGCGCTCGGCGACTTCGTCGAGGCGTTCTTCGCGGATGAGATCAATGGAGATCTCGACGAGGTCGCGGATCATGCTTTCCACGTCGCGGCCGACGTAGCCGACTTCGGTGAACTTGCTGGCTTCGACTTTGAGGAAGGGAGAGTTGGCGAGTTTGGCGAGGCGGCGGGCGATTTCGGTTTTGCCTACGCCTGTCGAGCCGATCATGAGAATGTTTTTCGGCATCACTTCTTCGGCCATTTCGGGGTCGAGACGCTGGCGGCGGATGCGGTTGCGGAGGGCGATGGCGACGGCTTTTTTTGCGTCGCCCTGGCCGATGACGTACTTATCCAGTTCGGCGACGATTTCGCGGGGAGTGAGTTCATCGAGAAGCGGAGCCTCTTCGTTTTTGTGATTGGGCAGGTAGATCACCATTAATTGAGTTCTTCGATCGTGACGTCGTGATTGGTGTAGATGCAGATGTCGGCGGCGATTTTCATCGAGCGCTCGACGATCTCGCGGGCGCTGAATTTTGTGTTTTCGAGGAGGGCGCGGGCGGCGGCGGTAGCGAAGGAGCCGCCGGAACCGATGGCGGCGACGGAATCATCCGGTTCGATGACGTCGCCGTTACCGGAGAGAAGGAAGGTGTTTTCGAGGTCGGCGACAACGAGCATGGCTTCGAGGTGGCGGAGCATTTTGTCGGTGCGCCAATCTTTGGCGAGCTCGACGGCGGAGCGCGGGAGCTGGCCATTGTGTTGTTCGAGCTTGGCTTCAAAGCGGGCGAAAAGGCTGAATGCGTCGGCGGTAGAGCCGGCGAAGCCAGCGAGAATTTTGCCGTTGTAGAGTCTGCGGAGCTTGCGGGCACCGCTTTTTAGAACCTCAGAACCTTGTGTCACCTGACCGTCGCCGGCGATGACGACCTTGCCGTCCCGGCGGACGCTCAAAATTGTAGTCGATCTTATCCGTTGTTTCATTCCAAACTCCAGTGTAAGATCAATGGCATCCCTATGATTGAACTCAAAGTCAACGGTCAAACCCGCAAGTTTGATGGCGACGGCGATATGCCGCTGCTCTGGTACCTCCGAGATGAGCTGAGCCTGACCGGATCCAAGTTTGGATGCGGCATGGGATTGTGCGGTGCATGCACCGTTCACCAGAATGGCGAAGCGATCCGGAGTTGTGTAACGCCAGTGAAAAATCTGGCTGGAAAAGAGATCACAACGATCGAGGGCTTGAGCCCGAATGGTACGCATGCCTGTCAGGTGGCATGGGAAAAGCATGGGGTAGCGCAGTGCGGCTACTGCCAGACCGGCCAGATCATGCAGGCGGCGGCTTTTCTCAAGAAGACGCCCAAGCCGACCGACGATCAGATCGACAAAGCGATGGACGGCAACATCTGCCGTTGTGGAACCTACACGAGAATTCGCGCCGCAGTGAAGTCGGCAGCGGGGGTAAAAGCCTAATGTCTAATTATTCTTTTGGTGAGAGCCGACAGGCCGACGAGAGAGTCGATGAGAGAGTTTCGGAGACGACGCGGCTGGCGCAGGAAGCCTACGCGGAGTACGACCAGAGCGTGCAGATCCTCGACCGGCGCGGATTTGTGGGCACGGTGTTATCGGCAAGCGCGCTGATTTTGGGAGTGAGCGTCCGGCCGACGCCCGCGAGTGCCGCGACTGCCGCCTGGCAGCCGAGTGTGTACCTTGGCTTTGAGCCGAACGGCACGGTTGTGATCTATGCGCACCGCAGCGAAATGGGCACGAGCAGCCGTACGACATTGCCGATGATGCTGGCGGATGAGCTGGAGGCGGACTGGAAGAAAGTTCGTGTCGAGCAGGCGCTGGGCGATGAGAAGTATGGCTCGCAGAACACGGATGGCTCGTGTTCGGTACGCGACTTTGGCGGGGCGATGTTCAAGGCGGGCGCGACGGCGCGCACGATGTTTGAGCGTGCGGCGGCCCAGAAGTGGGGCTGCCAGCCGGGAGATGTCGCGGCATCGCAAAACAAGATTGTGAACGGCAAGACGAAGCAGACGCTGACCTATGCCGAACTGTTGCCGATCGCGATGAAGATGGAAGTGCCGAAAGAGCACGAGCTGCGTTACAAGACGCCCGACCAGTACAAGCTGATCGGCAAGAAGGTGCCGATGCTCGATGAGCACGACATCGTCATGGGCAAGGCGATCTTTGGCATGGACGCAAAGATGCCAGGCATGCTGTATGCGATGGTGGAGCGGCCGCCGGTGTATGGCGGCAAGGTGAAGAGTTTTGACAACACCGCGGCGCTGCAGGTGAAAGGCGTGACGCAGACTTTTGAATTGCCGATGTTCAAGCAGCCGCATCTGTTTCAGCAATTGGGCGGAGTGGCGGTGCTGGGCAATAGCACCTGGGCCGTGATGCAGGGCCGCAAGAAGTTGAAGATCGAGTGGGAACAGAGTCCGCACCAGGGCTACAACTCGAAAGACGAGCGGCAGTTTTTGCTCGATTCCGTGAATAAGCCTGGGAAGGTTGTCCGCAATCGCGGCAACGTGGATGCAGCTTTTGCGAAATCCGCGAAGACGCTTGAAGCGAATTACTATACGCCGTTGCTGGGGCATGCTCCGATGGAGCCTCCGGTGGCCGTGGCGGAATTTAAGAACGGTACGGTAGAGACTTGGTGCCCGACGCAGAATCCGCAGGCGGTGCAGGATGCCGTGGCGGCTGCGCTGGGGATCGACAAGACAAAGGTGATTTGCCATGTGACGCTGCTGGGCGGCGGATTTGGACGCAAGTCGAAACCCGATTATGTGGTGGAAGCGGCGTTGTTGTCGAAGGCTACCGGCAAGCCCGTGAAGGTGGTTTGGACGCGCGAAGACGACATCAAGTTCGACTACTATCACACGGTGTCGGGCATGCACATGAAGGCTGGAATGGATGCCGACGGCAAGCTGAATTCGTGGTTGTTCCGCTCGGCTTTTCCGCCGATTGCATCGACGTTCGCGCCCGGTGCGCAGTATGGCGCAGACTTTGAAGTGGGCATGGGGTTGAACGAACTGCCCTATGACGTGGCGAATATTCGCGGCGAGAATTGCCCGGCACCGAATCACCTGCGGCTAGGCTGGATGCGTGCGGTGGCGCATGTCTACCATGCGTTTGCGATCCACAGTTTTTTGGATGAGCTGGCGGTGGCGAACAACACCGATTATGTGACCTATGTGCTGAAGACGCTGGGCGCGGATCGTATGGTGGATCTGACAAAAGACGGTGTGAAGCCCTGGAATAACGGGCAGCCGATCGAGAAGTTCCCGATCAACACGGGCCGTTTGCGGCGCGTGCTTGAGATGGCAGCCGAGCAGAGCGGCTACGGCAAGAAGAAGGCGACCAAGCACCGGGCGCTGGGTATTGCCGCGCACCGCAGCTTCTTGAGCTACATCGCGAGTGTGGTGGAAGTGGAGATCGACGACAATGGCAAGCTGACGATTCCGAATGTCTGGACCGTGGCCGATTGTGGCATGGTGGTGAATCCGGATCGGGTGGTGGCGCAGTTTGAAGGAGCGGCCGTGTTTGGTACGAGTGTCGCGATGCTGGGCGAGATTTCAGCGATGAATGGCCGCGTGCAGCAATCGAACTTCAACGACTTCCCGGTGGCGCGTTTGACGGAATCGCCAAGGAACGTGCATGTTCATCTTGTGCCGAGCACAGAGGCTTCTGCCGGTGCAGGCGAGCCGGGTGTTCCGGTGATCATTCCGGCGATTACGAACGCGATCTTTGCGGCGACGGGCAAGCGCATTCGCGAACTGCCGGTGAGGAAGACGAAGCTGGTCTAGTAGACGGCGCAACTAGATGGGAACGAGCGGCCTGGCAGATGCGGGCCGCTCGTTCTGTTGGTGGCCCAAAAATGAAAGCTGCGCCGCTTAGGATTATGGGGGAGATTATAGATGGTTCAAATTCAATTTGGCGATTCCGGGCCCAAGGTAGCGCTGGTGCAGATTGCGCTTAGCACTCGTCCGCCGCAATCACGACTCAATGTGGACGGAGACTTTGGAGGGCGCACGCGCGATGCAGTCAAGGCATTGCAGCGGTCGCTCACGATACCGGAAACCGGGCGCGTCGAAGTCGAAGAGTGGCGCGCGATGATGGCGGCGATGCCTTTTGCCACCTTCGATCATGCCGATGTCGATGATGCGGTTGTTGCTCTCACGCAGGGGAATTTTGCGGAGAGTTTGAGGGCGGGACATCAGTTTGGAGTCATCGCGCTAGGAGAAATGGCCCGGGCCGGGCACCCCGTGAGCAGCACGGGTGTTGGTGCGTCGAATGGAGTGGGGATGCTGGTGGGCCGCATTGTGAGTGCCGGGGCGAGCAACAGGATCGGACTGTTGCGGATCTTCGGCCATGGCAATCGGGGAATGCAAATGGTGACGGCCGGAGTGGGGGGGATGCCTGGCGGAGCTGCGGCGCATGGGGCGGCGTTAACTCCGTCGGTGACGCGCCGGATGCGAGGCGAATTGACTCGTGCGGCATCGGCTTTCCGGCCCTACGGAAGCGCGGAATTGCATGGTTGCCATGTGGGACAGGGAGATGAAGGGGGGCTGCTGCTGCGCGATCTTGCTGCGGCGTGGAGTGTGCCGGTAACCGCAGCCGTGCAATTGCAAAGGGTAGGAAGAGGCCGGAGCTTTCGCTTTGAAGGACCGACGATCACGGCTTATCCGGGGCGAGTCACTCTGCGGGCGTGGGCGGAACGGGTTGCTTCAGAGTGTGCGTATTCGAGCAGATGACGAGTGGGAACGCGCGTTGTGGGATGAAAGCCGGAGAAGTCCTACTGAAGCCGCAGACGCTCTCATTCGAGGTTTAAAGCTTGACTGAAC
>JBKJSR010000063.1:0-7520 GCA_046594355.1 Bryobacter sp. | reverse complement strand
GCCGACGCTTTTGTCGAAAACGGCGAGCTTCATCGGAAGGTTGGCGGACTCGCGGACTTCGAGGCCGGCCTTGGCTAGTTCGTCGAGGCGCTTGCGGTGTGGAGCGTCGAGAGTGCCCTGCTCAATGATGAGGCGGCATTTTACGCCGCGCTCTAGAGCCTGTTTGACGAGACGTTCGTCGAGGGGGTCGACGGCGTAGGGAGGCTTGGAGAATTCGATGTATTCCTCGCCGACGTCCTTGAGCATCTTGCGGTAGTGGTTGGCGGTCTGGCTGGGATCGGCGACGATGCGGAGATAGTCGAGCGTGCCACGGCTGCCCTCTGCGGGAGCATAAGAAGTAGTGAGTTCATCGGCGAGAGCGAGAGCGTTGAGAGACCGCTCTTCAATTTCCTGCTGGAGAGTGGCTTCACGGCGGGCGAGATAGCCGCGGAGGGCGAGAGCGGGTTCGACGGCGGTGAAGAGCTTGGTGCGCTCTTGGACGACGCGAGCAAAGCCTTTGTCGACGAGGGAGTCGAGGACTTCGTAAATTTTCTGGCGGGGCACCTCAGCGCGGGCGGCGAGCTCCAATGCTTTGAATCTAGGGTGGCCGAGCAGCACCAAATAGGAGCGGGATTCGTAGGCATTGAGGCCAATTTGCTGCAAGCGGCGCCAGTAGCGTTGATATTCAGTCCCTGGGAGTTCTCGCGACATCTAATTTAATGAAAGGTAGCACGCTAAGCTTAAATTTTTCCATCATGAATTCCAATTTGACTTTTCTCCCCAAGACCTACGGTGAATTGAAAAGCAGCGAATGGGCGGCACCGGAGCGCCGCGGACGCAGCGTAAAGGACGAGATTCGTGCCAATTTACTGGTCAAGTTGCGGGAAGGCGGAGATTTGTTTCCGGGTGTGATGGGCTACGAAGACACGGTGGTGCCGCAGGTGGTGAATGCGCTGCTGAGCCGTCACAACTTTATCCTGCTGGGATTGCGGGGTCAGGCGAAGACGCGATTGATCCGGATGCTGACGAGTCTGCTGGATGAGCAGGTGCCGTTTATTAGTGGGAGCGAAATTCGGGATAATCCATTTCGACCATTGACTAAGTTTGGCAAGCGGGCAGTGGAGGAGAAGGGCGACGGGATGGCGATCGAGTGGCTGCATCGGCGGCAGCGATATGTAGAGAAGCTGGCGACGCCGGACGTGACCATCGCAGACATGATCGGGGACATCGACCCGATCAAGGCGGCGAAGCGGGGAGTGGATATCGCGGACGAAGAGAACATTCATTATGGGCTTTTGCCGCGGGCGAATCGCGGAATTTTTGCCGTGAATGAATTGCCGGATCTGGCGGGAAAGATTCAGGTGGGGCTGTTCAATATTCTGCAAGAGGGAGACGTGCAGATCAAGGGTTATCCGGTGAGGCTGGAGCTGGACGTGCTGCTGGTGTTTACGGCGAATCCGGAAGACTATACGGCGCGCGGCAAGATCATCACGCCTCTGAAGGACAGGATTGGCAGCGAGATCCGGACGCATTACCCGTTGACGCTGGAGCGGGGAGTGGAGATTACGACGGCTGAATCGTGGGTTGTGCGGGATGGAGCGGTGAAGGTGGAGGTGCCCGCTTATATGCGCGAAGTGGTGGAGCAGGTGGCGTTTTTGGCGCGCGACGACAAGCGGATCGACCAGCGGAGCGGTGTGTCGCAGCGGTTGCCGATTTCGGTGTTGGAGAGTATTGTTTCGAATGCGGAGCGGCGGGCGGCGATGGTGGAAGAAGTGGATGCGGTGCCGAGGGTGTTGGATTTATATGCGGCGCTGCCCTCGATTACGGGCAAGCTGGAGCTCGAGTATGAGGGGGAGCTGAAGGGTGGGGACCATGTGGCGCGGGATCTGATCCGGCAGGCCGTGGCACTGGTCTATTCGCGATTGATGGACGGGACGAATATGAAGCAGGTAGTGAACTGGTTTGATAAGGGAGGTTCGTTGCAGTTGCCGGAACTGGCGACGGCGAGCGAACTGATTGCGGAACTGAACCCGATCAGCGAGCTGATGGAGAAGACGGCGAAGCTGGGCATTGGAGTTCACGAGACGGATGCGAAGCGTGCGGCGGCGGCGGAGTTTATCCTTGAGGGTCTTTATGCCCATCGGAGGATCAGCCGGAATGAGGAGCAGGCTTTTGTTGGTGGGGAACGGAAACGACAGCAGCCCAGCGAGCCGGACGAAGAGGGCGGTGGTGGTCGGCGCGATCGCCGAAAGCAGTCTTTTCAATGAGGCGCGTAAAATACTCCAAATTTACTGATGACGACCTCGGCCTGACGGCTGAGGACCTGATGCGCGCGCTTGGCGATTTTTTTCTGGATAGCGGTTTTCAGGACTGGTGGAATCCGAATCCGAATGCGAAGCAGACCTGGGAGGGATTGAAGAACGCAATCCTGAAGGCGATGCTGGACGGGAAGATGTTCGACGATGAGGAGCGGGCGCAGAAGATTCGCGAAATGCTCGAGAAGATGGAGCCGGAGGAGTTGGATAAGCTGCTGACGCAGCTTGCGCAGAAGCTGCTGGAAGACGGTTATATTCAGATGCCGGAAGGCAGCGGAGGCGGTGGCGATGGCCAAATGGACATGCAGGTGGAGACGACCGATAAGTCGGTGGACTTTTTAGGTTTTAAGACGCTGAAGGATTTGCTGGGGAGTTTGGGGCGGTCGAGCTTTGGAGCGCATGATACACGGGACTTATCGACGGGTATTGAAGCTAGTGGTTCGACGAAGGAGTATGAGTTTGGTGACACGATGAACCTCGATATCACCGAAACTTTGTCAACGGCGCTGAGGCGGCAGGGAATGGATGGGCCACTGGAGCTTGAGTATTCCGACTTACAAATCCACCAGAGCGAGTATCAGAGTTCGTGTGCGACGGTGTTGATGCTCGATTGCAGCCATAGCATGATCCTGTATGGCGAGGATCGTTTTACGCCTGCGAAGAAGGTGGCTCTGGCCTTGGCGCAATTGATCAGGACGCAGTATCCGGGGGACAGTTTGCGGCTGGTTTTGTTTCACGATACGGCGGAAGAGATTCGGATGGGAGAGCTGGCGCGATTGCAGGTGGGGCCGTATTACACGAATACGCGCGATGGGCTGATTCTGGCGCAGAGAATCCTAAACCAGGAAAAGAAAGACATGAAGCAGATTATCATGATCACGGACGGGAAGCCGAGTGCTTTGACGCTGGACGACGGGCGCATTTACAAGAACGCGTTTGGACTGGATCCGCTGGTGATCAGCAGGACGATGGAAGAAGTAAGCCGGTGTAAGAGGCAGGGGATTCTGATCAATACGTTTATGCTGGCGACGGATCCGGCGCTGGTGAATTTTGTGCGGCAGGTTACGATGCTTTGCAAGGGAAAAGCTTACTTTACGACGCCGATGACGCTGGGTGAGTATCTGCTGGTGGATTACATGAACCGCAAGACGCGGACTGTTCATTAGCGGCCATTGGTCAGGCGATGTTCGGGATTGTGTAGGGTGCGCGGTATTCGCGAGTGAGGAGACGGTCGGCGTCTTTGTCGTTCACAAATTGCATGGTTGAGGGATTGAAGCGGAGTTCGCGACCGAGGCGGTAGGAGATGTTGCCGAGGTGACAGAGGGCAGTCGAGAGGAAGGTCTCTTCGATTTCGGCGTGGAGGAGTTTAGGATTGCGGGCGCGGACGGCGTCGGCGAAATTGGCGAAGTGGTCGAGGTCTTTGGGGTATTCCAGTTCGGGTTCGGGAGCTTTGCCACGACCGATGGTGACTTCGAAGCGACCGTCGGCTTTGAGGTGAAGGTGGCCTTTGGAGCCGAAGAAATCCCAGCGCATGGGTTCGGTTGTGTAGAGACCGCGAAGCTGGCCGACGATTCTTGAACCGTTGGGGAAAGTCCAAGTGGCGTTTTGGGTGTTGGGTGTCTGCCCTTGATCCTGATAACCGAAGCGGCCACCGGTGGAGCGGACGGCAACCGGGAGCCGCTGGCGCATGCCCCAGCGCAGGATGTCGATCATGTGGATGCCGTTATTGCCGAGCTCGCCGTTGCCGAAATCCCAGAACCAGTGCCAGTTGTAGTGGACGAGGTTTTCGTGGAAGGGTTGCATGGGTGCAGGGCCGACCCAGAGATCCCAGTTGAGGTTTGCGGGTGGCTGCTTGACGGGCTGGAAGCCGATGGAATCGCGCCTGCCGGGGAAGAAGAAATTGCCCTGGTAGACGTCGCCGATCACGCCACTGTGAATGACTTCGATGGCTTTGCGGAAGCGGCCCCACCAGCGGCGCTGGGTGCCGCCGGCGGCGACGCGGTTGTATCTGCGGGCGGCTTCGACGAGCTTGGTGCCTTCGAAAATGTTGTGTGAGACGGGCTTCTCGACATAGACATCCTTGCCAGCCTGCATGGCCCAGATGGCGGTGAGGGAATGCCAATGGTTGGTGGTCGCGACGGTGACGGCGTCGATGGATTTGTCGTCGAAGACGCGGCGCATGTCGGATTCGATGCGGGGAGTCTTGCCCGTCTTTTGGAAGATGATTTGAGCGGCGGCTTCGGCGCGGGCACCATCGACTTCGACAAGGGCGGCGATTTCTATGTTTGGTACCGGGAGGAGTTCTTTGATGTGTGCGGATCCGCGTGAGCCGACGCCGACGATTGCGATGCGGAGACGGTCGTTTGATTGCGCCCAGGACTGAGAGGCGGTGGCGGCGGTGACGAGGAAGTGGCGGCGATTTAGAGAAGACATGGCTAGCAATATCTTAAGGGATGGACGGGCGTGGGTGTTCGTTTGGGGCGGGCGCGAATTTGTGTTTGATTATTTTTGTCCGCAACGGCGCTGATGGCGCAGGGTGGACGTCCACAGGCTTCCGAGGGAATGCGTAACGCAGTGCAACTGGATCTGACGGGGAAATATACGGAGGCGCGTGTGTTGTTGCAACACGAAATCGATACGGCAGCGACGCCGCTTGCCAAGGCCAATGCGCAGAGGGCGATGGCGATGTGGGCGAAGACAGTTGAATACGAGCCGCAAGTGATTGCTTATTGGGTTACATGCGAGAAGGCGGAGCCGAAGAACGCGTTGTATATGGAAGGGGAAATGGCGAATGAGGCGGCGCGATGGTATCAGCAGGGGACGGAACTGGGGTTGCGTGAGCCGGAGATTTCCGCCGATCGAACGGCGCTGTGGGAGTTTGGCCTGGCGAATGCGAAGGGGCGAATTGCGGCGCGGCGCGGGAACAAAGCAGAGGCGGAAAATGCCGTGAAGGCGGCGAGGAATGCTATCGAGAAGATGACTGATTCGCGGAAGCAGCAGGAGCCGTTCTTGCCGTATCTGACCGGGTATGTTGCCCTGTATCTGGGGGATGCGGCGAAGGCGCTGGCGGATCTTGAGCAAGCGAACCAGAATGATGCGTTCCTGTGTTACCGCAAGGCGGCGGCGACGCACGGGCATAATCCGCTGGCGCGGGAGAAGTTGAGTTAGCCGATAGAGGCTGCGACGTCGGCGGCGGAGCCGTCGCGGAGCCAGGTGTCGAGTTGAGAGACTTCTTTGAGCTGCTGGCCACGGCGACGGGGAACTTCGATGAAACGCGACTGGATTTCTTCGAGGGCAGTCATGTCGCCCCACAGTTTTTCAAATTGGGCGACCGGGAAGATGTCTTCCTGCCCGCGTCCCCAACGCTTCTTTACATCCTTGATGGTGATGTAGCTGGGCACGCGATTCGCCGTGCGGCGGACCGCCTGATCCACTCGGGGCTGATTGCGCAGATCGCTGCGGTTCAGGCCAAAGGCGGCGAGCATTGGGTCGATGGTGATCCAGTAAGTGCTGGCGTTGTAGTAGCGGAGAGTGCAATCCAATTCTTCGTTCGGGAGGGCGAGGCCTTCGACGAGACGTGGTTTGCCGTCGACGCGCGCGAGACTGCCTCCGTGATCGCCGAATTGTTTTTGGACGACTTCAACAGTGAAGGTTGCTTCGCTTTCGATGTGAGCGCCCAGTAGCGTTTCATCGATGGTGGCACCGAGTGTGTCGACATTGTGGAGCAGGAGATAGTCGAGGGCGGGATTGGTGTGGAGGAGATCGGCGAGGAGGCCGTTGCGGAGGAGATTGGGGATCTCATACCAGTGGCCGACAGGGTGGATGCACTGGTGCGCCATGTTGGCCCGGTAGTCGGTTGCTTCGCCCATTTGCTCCACCCAGCGCATCAAGCCGGCGCGGCCGCTGGCACGGACTTTCTGCTTCTGTTCGTCGAGCTGCTGCTGGGGGAGAACCTCCCAGAGGTAGCGGAGGTCGGCGAGGGTGGGGATCAGTCTAAGGCCGATGCTACGGCCGACAGAAACATGGAGACTGAGGCCGGAGAAGAGCGGGTCGAGTTGATTGAGGTAGTTCTGAATCGGCGCGCCGGTGAGGTAGCTGGTGGTGACAATGTGAGGGATGGTGATGCCGTAGAGCTCCTGAGCGCGCTTCGTTTTTGCGAGATGAACTTCGAGGAAATTGTAATAGCGGTTGTGGAAGCGATGGAAGGGAATGAGAGCCTTGACGGTGCCAGCCCCTTTGGTCCAGCGGCTGCCGACGCCACCGGCGAGAGTTACGATAGCCAGCTTGCCGGCGAGGAGTGCCTGTTGGCCGGTACGGGTATTGCCTGGGTTGGATTTGAGAAGGTCGGCGGGCCTGACATTTTCGATGTTCAGATTGGAAGGCAGGATGTTTTTAGCGAGGCCGATGCGGTTGGAAAGATAGTCGGCACGGAGACGATCATGGGCCTGGGGATCGAAGCCAAGTGAGTTGAGGAGGCTATCGATTTCGTCGTGGCTGGTGGTGTCGTTCTGCTGTTGGGGGAAGAGCCTTTCGAAGAGCGGCGCGGTGAGGTCGGAATAGCCGGCGGCGACTCGTGCGAGTTCGGCGCGGCGTTCGTCGCTCAAATCCGCCGCCGGGATTCTGAGCAAGGCGGGCACTGTGAAGAGGTGGTATTTGCGGCTCAGCAAGGACTGGTTGCCGCTATGAAGTTGTGCCGTGGTGCCTAGCGAATTGATTGCAAAGTCGTAGACGACCGGCTCGATGGCGAAGGGGATGGACGACTCAAATCGTTTCTTGACGGTGCTCAGAATGCCGACCATCGATTCGGCTGCATGGTCGCGAATTTTGGGATCGAAGACGAAGCCCATGCCACCGCCGCTCATGCCGCCAAGCATCCAGAAGCCCCAGAACTGATCTGCGAACTGGTTGCGGCAGGCATCGATGAGAGCCTCCGTGTAGGCGTTGGCCGCCCAGGGAATGATGCTCTGGATGGGGCCGTCGTAGTTGCGCTGCGTCAGGGCGGCGAGTTGCCGGATATCGCCCGCGCGGAGTGCGGCGAGGAGTTGGTCGAAAATGCCGATGGCATCGAGGCGGGCCATCCATTCGCGGTGGCTACGAAGGAGGTAGCGTTCCGTACACATCTCAAGAATGGGACCGACATCCTGGCTCATGCCACCGTGAATGAGCACGAGAGATCGTTCGAGATTGCTTTGAGCCTGGGGGGAGATGAGGTCGGCGAGTAGCGTG
>JBKJSR010000008.1:0-5417 GCA_046594355.1 Bryobacter sp. | reverse complement strand
TACGGCGAACCTGGGCCAGCCGGACGAACCGGATTATGATGCGATCCCGAAACGGGCTCTCGAGTGTGGTGCCGAAGTAGCGCGGCTCATCGACTGCCGCGAGCAACTGGTGCGCGAGGGCATTGCGGCGCTGCAATGCGGGGCCTTCCACATCACTACAGCCGGCTTGCCTTATTTCAATACAACCCCGATCGGACGCGCGGTCACCGGGACAATTCTTGTCGGAGCGATGAAGGAAGACGCCGTCAACATCTGGGGAGACGGCTCCACTTACAAGGGCAACGACATCGAGCGCTTCTATCGCTACGGCCTGATGGTCAATCCTCACCTGAAGATCTACAAGCCCTGGCTCGATCAGACCTTCAACGATGAACTAGGCGGACGCAAGGAAATGTCCGAGCTGCTCGAGAAGGCTGGCCTCGGCTACAAGATGTCCAAAGAGAAGGCCTACTCGACCGACTCGAACATCTGGGGCGCGACGCATGAGGCTAAGGACCTGGAGACTCTTTCGGCGGGAATCAAGATCGTCGATCCCATCATGGGTGTCGCGTTCTGGCGGGATGAAGTCGCTGTGAAGGCGGAGGAAGTAACGGTGCGGTTTGAAGAGGGCCGCCCTGTTTCGCTGAATGGCAAAACTTTTGCCAATGATGTCGAGCTAGTGCTGGAGGCCAATCGGATTGGGGGCCGCCATGGCCTCGGGATGAGCGATCAGATTGAAAACCGCATCATTGAAGCGAAGAGCCGGGGCATCTACGAGGCTCCAGCCATGGCGCTGCTCTTCCTCGCCTATGAACGGCTGATCACGGGCATCCATAACGAAGGTTCGATCGAGCAGTATCGCGACATGGGCCGCCGCCTTGGCCGCCTGCTCTATGAAGGCCGCTGGTTCGACCCGCAATCGATGATGCTGCGCGAGACGCTGCAGCGCTGGATCGCCAAGGCCATTAGCGGTGAAGTCACGCTGGAACTGCGGCGCGGCAACGACTATTCGATCCTCAACACGGAGTCGCCCAATCTCACTTATGCGCCGGAGCGCCTGTCGATGGAAAAGGTGGAGGGGTCGTTTACGCCGCAGGATCGCATCGGACAGTTGACGATGCGTAATCTCGACATCGCCGATTCCCGCGCCAAGCTCTTTATTTACTCAAATGCCGGTGTACTGCCACCATCCACTTTTGCCGGGCTCCGACTCCTCGAAGGCGAAGACAAAGACGTGGATTGAGCAAAATATACGCATCATGTATCAAGCTTTGAGGAAAGCAAAAGAGCATGAATGCAATCGAGAAAGCAACCGCAACTCAACTCAAGAATATTGAAGTGAAAACGCGGAAGAGCCTGAGCGAACTGCGCAAATTGATCCTCGTCAACGGACTCGTCAAACACGGCGAGATCAGGGAACTGCTGAAGCGCGACCTCGGTCTCGGCCACGGCGATGCCAACGCGCTTGCGCTCATTGCCCTAAAGCCGGAGGACAGTGGCGATGCCGACCATCCGGAAGACGAGATCTACAGCGGGCTGAAGGCTGTACTTCGCCCGGTTCACGATTCGATCCTGGCTGCCTTCAAGAGCTTTGGCGAGTTCGAAGCCGCGCCCAAGAAAGGTTATTTGAGCCTTCGCCGCAAGAAGCAATTCGCGATGGTCGGGCCGACGAATAAAACGCAAATTGAAATTGGTCTAAACCTGAAGGGGCCGAAGCCAACTGCCCGTTTGATTGCGATTCCGCCCGGCGGGATGTGCCAGTTCAAAGTCAGAATCTCAGCGCCGGATGAG
Source organism: Bryobacter sp. (assembly GCA_046594355.1). Lineage (GTDB taxonomy): Bacteria > Acidobacteriota > Terriglobia > Bryobacterales > Bryobacteraceae > Bryobacter. The sequence goes on along the minus strand of JBKJSR010000008.1, from coordinate 3,647 downwards.
GTTGACGCGGAACTGATTTCCTGGATGCGGCAAGCTTATGGCGGTGCCGCCTGACAGCGATTTTTTGGGTCAAGGATTGGTGCCAAGAAACTCAAGCATGACCGGCAGCACCAACTCGGGCTTTTCCAGAAAAGGAAGGTGAGCTGCGTCGTCGATGGGAAGGAAATGCGCTTGGGGAAGATCCTTGCGCACCTGTTCGCTCAACTGGAAAGGCACGTCTTGATCGTCCTTGCCCCAAATCAACAATACTGGCAGTCCGCTCTTGCCCAGGCAGGCGTATTCCATAGTCCAGTCTGTCGTGGCATAGTTACGAAGCGTGGAGAGCAACGCTTTCCGGAAGCCGACATACCTCATTTGCGGTTTATAGCGCTCGGCCCAATCGGGGAACTTCGCCGGGTATTTGAAATCCTGGATCTGGCTGTTGGGCAGATCCGGTACGATGCTGGTGGCGAAGTGATATTCGCCAATCACCGGCAAGGCCAGCCGCCAAGACAATGGACCTCCTTTTGAATAGCCGGGGCCGATCATGGTGACACTGCGGACGCGCTCTTTGTGTCTACAGGCAAAACCCGCCGCGATGGGTGCGCCCATCGAAGCACCAACCAAATCGACGCGGTCGCGGATACGCAGTGCGTTTAGCAATTCGACTAACTGCCGATCGAACAACTCGCCATTGTATTCAAGACCGGGACGATCGGAATATCCGCGACCGAACAAGTCGTAGCGCAGAACCCGGTGCCCTGCGCGGACGAGCGCCTCAAAAGTTCCATCCCAAAGGTAGTAAGGAACGGAGAAACCATGCACCAGCACAATCGTGTGCTTCGCGTCTGCGGGACCGTCCAGTTGATAATGAACCACTCCGTCAAAGGTCTGCAGGAACTCGCCGGGAACTCCTGCGGCTTTACGTTCCGCCATGCTGAGAGCCGCAGTTTCGAGGTTGCTCGCCTGGTAGTTGTAGCTAAACCAGGCAACTGTGCCGAAGAGCAAGATCAACCCCGAGAGGGCGATACGCCGCATCACTCACCCAGCAGCCTGGCGATAGCGCCGATGTCATTGGGCACCACAATCGGTGGGTTCGCGAATGTTCCGGCAATCGGCTTGCCCTGCGGATCCTGCAACTGGTTTGTGTGGTAGCGGTAAATATAATCGGGATCCTTCAGGACGTTGCCCGTCAGCACGGCAATGATGTTTTCGCCGGAGCGGATTTTCCCGGCGGCGCGAAGCTTTTTGATGCCGGCAAGAGTAGTGGCACTGGCAGGCTCGCAGCCAATTCCGCAGCGGCCGATTACGGCTTTGGCATCGGCAATCTCCTGCTCGGTCACGCTCTCCACCGCTCCGTCCTCGCCCACGGTCTGCCAGGCTTTGGGCCAACTGATCGGGTCGCCGATCTTGATCGCGGTAGCTAAAGTTTCCGGATGGGTATTGGAGACGAAGCCGCCTTCATGAGGTGCCTTCATGAACTCATAGAATGGGCTGGCTCCTTCGGCCTGGATCACCGCAAAGCGGGGCATCTTCGCGATGAAGCCTTGCTGATAAAGCTCTCGGGCCCCTTTGCCGAAAGCGCTGATGTTGCCCAGATTGCCGCCTGGGACCACAATCCAGTCTGGTACCTCCCAGTCCAGTTGGTCCATCATTTCGATCACAATCGACTTCTGCCCTTCAATCCGGAAAGGGTTCACGCTGTTCAGAAGATAGATGCCCAGCTTTTCGGAAAGTACGCGCACGAGGGCCAGAATCTGGTCGAAGTTGGCATCCACCTGCAAGGTCTTGGCACCATAGTCGAGCGCCTGGCCCAACTTTCCAAAGGCAATGTTTCCGTTGGGGATCAGGATGATCGGCTCAAGGCCCGCCATGGCGGCGTAGGCGGCCATGGAAGCGCTGGTGTTGCCTGTCGATACGCAGGCTACCCTCTTCATGCCCAAGCGAACAGCCTGGCTCGCTCCCGCCGTCATGCCATTGTCCTTGAAGCTGCCTGTAGGATTGAAGCCCTGGTGTTTGAATCGCAAGCGATCGACGCCGCTGTAACTGGAAGCGAAACGGGCATCGAGAATCGGCGTGTTGCCTTCACGCAGAGTCATCACATGCCGCTCGTCGTCGAGAAAAGGAAACATCTCCCGGTAGCGCCATACTCCGCTCTGGTCGTGCGGATGGTTGCTCATGCGTCTTTCGCGCCAGATCTGCTTTAGCGTCCAGGGATCGGTGGCCGCGCCGTCATAGCGGACCTCGAGCAGTCCAGCGCAGGATGGGCAGTTGTAGATGACCTCGGTGACCGGATATTCGGCTCCACAGACAGTATTGAAACAGGCTAGGTACGCGCGCATGTTAGATTCCCCATTATAGAAACGATGCTAGCCGTTCAGATCCTTTCCGGAAAAATCGATGTTGTAGAAGTCCCGAAGCCCAAACCGAAAAAGGGCCATGCACTGTTGCGGCTGCGCCTTGCCGGGATCTGCAATACGGATATCGAATTGCTGCGAGGCTACTACGGATTCAGCGGCATCCCCGGACACGAGTTCGTGGCAGATGTGGTCCAAGCCGCTAATCCGCGACTCATCGGCAAACGAGTGGTTGGTGAAATCAACCTCCCTTGCCGCCGTTGCAGCTATTGCAAGCGGGGACTGGGAAGGCATTGCCCACGACGAACGGTTCTCGGCATCGCGGGGCATCCTGGCGCCTTTGCCGAATACCTCACGCTTCCCGAAGAGAACCTTCGTTTACTGCCTGGCTCGATACCCGACGAACAGGCTGTCTTCGCCGAGCCTATCGCCGCGGCGTGCGAAATTCTGGAACAGGTCCGCTTTGAAAAGGCAGCTTCAATTGCCGTGCTTGGCGATGGGAAACTCGGATTGCTGATCGCCCAGGTGCTTGCGCTTCATGGCTTGCGCGTGAATTTGTTTGGCCGCAATCCCTTAAAGCTGAATATCGTAAAGCCCCTCCATATCAGGACCCATTTCGTCTCGCGGGAAAACCCTTGCTTGCCAAAGGCGGAATACCGATACGTCGTGGACGCCACGGGTTCGGCACTGGGATTCTCTGCTGCGCTTCAGATGCTACAACCCCGGGGAACGCTGCTTATGAAGTCGACAGTGACCGACCCACTGGTCCTCGATACCGCGCCGCTCATCGTAAACGAAATCACTCTGATCGGGTCTCGATGCGGCAGGTTTGAGCCGGCGCTGAAACTCCTGAGATCAGGCCAGTTGATTCTGGATCCGATGATCGACGCAAAGGAGAAGCTGAACAATGCCGCACATGCGTTTGTGCGAGCCCAGGCACCGGGCGTTCTCAAGCTTCTCTTGGAGCCATAGTACTAGGGTGTTTAACCGATTTCAGCGTTAAGTGATTCACCTCAGCGACTGCGCCGTGGATACTTATGCAGTTTGGTACCAATGGTCCATTGGCACCCAGGGCTACGGCTCCTACGATGAAGATGTAATAGGTCTAGCTATGAATCTTAGTGGTTCCGAAATCCAAATCGTGTTTTGCGTGCTCATATTGCTGGGCCTGCTGTCGGTTGCACTTGTCGTAGATTATTTGAAGAGCACGAACGAAAGGTTGAGAGAGCGCCACATCGATTTACTTGCGCGCCACGAGACTGTTGTGCATCAGGTTGAAGATGATAACGCCCGGCTGTTGCGTGCCCTTGC
>JBKJSR010000742.1:0-17585 GCA_046594355.1 Bryobacter sp. | reverse complement strand
GCCGCACTGCAACGCAAGGTGCAAAGCTCGACATCTTCTATGCCTCAAACGTCACGCACGACCTGTACATCGGCACAACGCTTTTCGCCGACCGTGGCACGATCACTGTCACCCTTGACGCCGATACGGCGACTTCGCACAACTTCGCCGTCTCCGCCGAAGCGCCCATCTACGCACGCCGCCTGCTGCGCTCTGGCGTCGCCGCAGGTCGCCACAACATCGGCATCACCCTTGCTAACAACGCGATTTTCGATTTCGATTTCCTCGAAGCCGCCGCACCCTCGGATGTCCCGGCACCTCTCCCGGCGCGCACGAACGTCTCGCCCGCCTTCGACTATTCCACCGACCACACCTACAAACTTCCTCCGGCGCGCACTCACTGGATCCTCGATCAGCTCGGTTTCGCCGGACCCATGAACGAATACCTCGGGGTCTTCTGGTGGAACCAGCGCAAGCGCGTCAATGCAACCATCCCCTCCGCTACAGTTGCCTTCAATGGCACTTTCGCCTCCGGAGACCAGGTCATCCTCTCCATCGGCGGCAGTCCTGTTGGCAAGACTGTGTTCCCCAACGAATCGAACACCCTACTCGCCGCCCACATGGCATGTTCCATCAATGCAAACCTGGTCGGCGTCTATGCCACCGCGAGCGCAAACGTCCTCACCATCGTCAACCGTTCTCCCACTCCGGCTTACGCCTTCACGCTCACGAGCGACGTTCAATCCACAGCCGGATCGGTCGCCATCACCGGCGTTCTCAACAACGGTGTCACTGGCAAATGGGAAATCGACCTCACCCAATCCCCTCCGCTCAACCGCGCCGCTCGCGATTGGCACTCCGACTTCTTCGCCCAGGCTGCATCCCGCACCCGCGAACTCGTTGTCGCCTGCTCTATGGAATTAGTCAACCCTCCTCCTGGCTTCGCCGCCGTCTATCCCGATGGCAATCCGGTCGTCACCGACGTCGGCTTCGCGAGCCTCAATTCCACTCACTGTGCGTTTAACAGCAACATGCTCAATTACCAGAAGGCCGTTTACCTCCAACTCGCTGGCATCCAGGCCGCCGCCGGCCTCACCCCCAACATCCAGTTCGGTGAATTCCTCTGGTGGTTCTTCACCAACTACAACCCCACAACCAACCCAACTGGAGGCATGGCGTTTTACGAAACAGAAACAGCCGCTCTCGCTGCCACCGCCCTCGGTCGTCCTCTCTACATCTTTCGCCGCCCCACCGATGATCCCGGGGTCAATGGCGGTGCCGATGCGGTCTTCCTGCGCAATCGTCTCCGCGACTACATTGCCGCCTTGCGCACACACGTCCTCACAACTCACGCCAGCGCCAGGTTCGAACTTCTTTACCCCTACGACGTCAACCACCCCACACCAGTCGGCGTCCACCAGCTTGGAGGAGCACTGAACTTCTTTATCAACTTCCCGGTGGAGTACAGCAATAAGATCGGCAGTGGGCTCAACACTCTCAAAATGGAAGCTCTCGACTTCGGTGCCTGGTCCCGTTCCCTTGATCTGAGCCGCACTGCCATCAAGTTCCCCATCGATCTCGGCTGGCCCAAGGACTCACTCCGCTATCTTGTCCCCGTCTTCCGCGGCGGCTCGGCATGGGAAAAGGAATACATGGAGGCGAAGGGCCAAGGCATCCCGGTGATCAACTTCTGGGCCTTCGACCACTTCAATCTCTACAACCTCAACTGCGAAGAGCCCACGCCTTTCGCCACCGTGTTCTCGACCACCTGACACCGCGCGGCGAATACCAGACGATGAACTTGAAGGGCGTCTCCCCCATCGTGCAGTGCCCGCAAGGCAACACGACCAGTTTGAGCGGCGTGCCGCTGGCCTTCACGCTAGCCAGAATTTCTTCCGCCTAGCCGATAGACCGGCAGACCGAGCGGCGCTTAGCCCAATTTTCGGGCAATGTGCGAAATGATGTGATACCCGACAATGAACTTGAAGGGCGTCTCCCCCATCGTGTAGTGACCGCAGGGCAACACAACCAGTTTGTGCGGCGCGCCGCTGGCCTTCACGTTAGCCAGAATTTCTTCCGAGTAGCGCGGCAGAAACGTCGTGTCGTAGGTCGTATAGATGAAGAGGTTCTTCTTCGCTTGATGCGCTGCAAACTGGTCCATGTAGAATTTCGGGCTCATCGAATCCCAAACCGTCTGCAAGCGCTCCAGCGTAAGATTCTGCTCCAGGCTGTGCTTGATGTGGCGCGTCGAAAGTCCCGTCCACACCACATCCCCAAAGCGCGCCGAGCAGTGATTGAACACGTTCACCTTCAGCCGCGAGTCGAAGGCGCTGGCAAGAAAGGCAAAACAGGATCCCAGGCTCGTCCCGACGATCCCGATGTTCTCGTAACCCGACTGTTCCAGCCAGTCTGCACAGGCCCGGATGTCATGCACTGCCTGCCTGGTCGCATGCAGGGTTCGCCCAATATTCGAAGACACTGCGTAGTCGGCCCGCGTCAGCGGTGGTGGCATCCGCCGGTCGTGATAGGGCAAGCTCAGCCGCAACGCCGGAATGCCAAGCTTCTGAAAACCCTGACACAGCGCTACATGCTGTTGCGCACTGCTATTCCAGTGCGGCAATACGATCACCGCCCGCTTCTTCCGGTTCTCCTTGCCCACAGGCATCGGGAACCAGCGCCCCTCTACCAGGTCGTTCTCAGGATAAGGCGTACTGAGTGGCGAACTGAAGCGCAGCCATTCGCCATCAAGCGTAAAGTCGGTCGGCGTCTTGTGCTGAAAGTACTCCGCCCCATGCTGAATCGTGGCCGCACTCACTTCCCTGAGCCAACTCTCCTCATCCCCGCCGTCATAGCCTCGCAAGCCAGGCAGTTGCAAATCGGCTAGCCATTCCGTACCCCATTCGAAGGGACGCACGATGCGGTCGGTAGAGCGGGTCGCAAGATCGGTTTCCCAACGGTCCAGCCAGCGTACATATCGACTCTTCAACATCCTTAAGCTGCTCGTCCCTTCGCGCCGGCAAGCGGCACGTTTTCCTTCACATGCTCCATCGTCACCATCTCCGAAATCGCCGCAGTCAAATTCGGATTTCGTAAATTCCAGATATAGGCCTTCATCATCGGCTTCAGCTCTCCGGGCACCTCGGCATTTAGCCTCGCCATCTGTTCCGGCGGCGTCTGCCTTGGCGCTCTGAAGTTGAAGGGACGCGCCGACTTCATCGAGATGATCCCCATCCCGGACTTCTTCGCCGCCGCGAGCGCTCCATTGACAAACGGGGAATTCACCATGTTGTAGGCCACCATCGCCGCCGAATAGACCTTCGCCTTCACTGCCGCCTCAAGCACTCCACCCGGATCGGTATGCGACGACAACCCGAGATGCCTTACCTTGCCCGACTTCTTCAGCTTCTCGAAGGCCTCGAAGATCTCCGGATGATTCAAAATCTCGTAAGGCGTGTTCGCCCCGTGCGGGCACATCAGCAGGTCCAGATGATCCGTCCCCAAAGCCGCCAGCGTCTTGTCGACACTGTCGAGCACGATCTGCCGGTAGTTCTTGCCCCGGTCGATCCGTTCGCCATACTGCTTTGCCATCACGTTAGCCAGCGAAGCTCCATCGAGCTCATCGCGCTGCCCGTTGAAGTAGTTGAGAAAGTAGTCGGGCGCGTCTGCCTTGCGCCGCGCGATCTCGTCCAGCGCCAGACTCCGCAGCCGCTTCTGCTCGGTCTCGGCGAGAGACTTGAAAATTTCCTGATACAGCCTGTTGCGGTTGGTATCCCAGATCGACACCTTCGAATTCACGAAGACCAGATCCCGCTTGCGCCGCTTCAACACTTCGGCGTAGCCAAGCTCGCTCTGGCCCCCGCCATAAGCGGGAGCGGTGTCGAGATAGTTTAAGCCCATATCGATGGCGGCCAGAACATGGTCGAAGTTCTTGGGCGAAATCGTGTTCCCGCCCATCACTACTTCACTCACCATGTAACCGGTGCGGCCGAGTTGGCGGTATGCCATCCCAGGCTGCTTGTTGCGCCATTCACCCTTTGTCTTGGCACTTGCGGAATCGGCTTTCAATGCCAGTGCGGATAGCAGAAATTCGCGGCGTCTCATAGCCGTTAGTTTAACTGTTCCGATACAGTTTCCCATTCCAGCATCAGTTGCTCGATCGCCGCACGCGCTTCGGCAGCCTGCGCCGCAACCCGCTGGCTTTCGTCGGCACTGACGTAATTGCTGAGCTTCGCCTCGCAATCCGCAACTACCGCTTCTTGCTTTGCAATCTCCGCTTCCACCTGCACCAGCCGGTCTTCCAGTTGCTTCACCTTCATCGGGTTCACACGCTTGATGCCTTGCGACCGCTCCTCGATCACCTTCTCTGCCACGACGGCAACCGCCACGGCTTCTGGCACCACTTCCCGTGATTTCGCCCGCAGAAAGTCCTCGTAGTTGCCAGGATAGGATCTCACCGTCCCGTCCGCCACTTCAAACACCTTCGCCGCCAGTTCGTCGATGAAGTAGCGGTCGTGGCTGACAAACACCACCGTCCCCTCGTAACCCTTTAGCGCCCCCAGCAGCACGTCCTTCGCTCGCATGTCGAGATGGTTCGTCGGCTCGTCGAGCAGGACAAAGTTCGAAGGTTGGGTCAGCAGCTTACACAGTGCATAGCGGTTGCGCTCGCCGCCACTCAGCACTCCAATCTTCTTGAAGACATCGTCTTCGCGGAACAGAAAAGAACCAAGCAGGCCGCGCAACTCCGTCTGGGTTGCCTTGGGGGCAGTGGCGCAAAGGTCGTCGAGCAGTATCGAATCGGGGTCGAGCGCCTTGTACTGGTCTTGCGCGAAGTAGTCGAATTCGACATTGTGGCCGAGCTTGTACTCACCCGCAGTGAGCCCCTCAATGCCCGTCAAGAGCTTAATCAAGGTCGACTTACCCGCGCCATTGTGCCCGACTAACGCGATCCGGTCGCCGCGTTCAATTGTGAAGTTTGCATCCTCAAAGACTTTCTTCGACCCATAGCTCTTGGCCACTCCCTTGAACTCGGCCACGATCCTGCCGCTCGCCTTTGGTGTCGGGAACTTGAAGTGGATGATCGGCTCCTCTTCGGGGATCTCGATCCTCTCCATCTTGTCGAGTTCTTTGAGACGGCTTTGTGCCTGCTTCGCCTTGGTCGCCTTGGCGCGGAAGCGATCGACAAAGGATTCGATCTGAGCAACGCGGTCCTGCTGGTTCTTCTGTGCCGCCTTCATCTGCTCGAGGCGTTCTTCCTTCTGCCGCTGATAGTGAGTGTAATTACCGGAGAAAACCGTTACCTTCTTATTCCAGACTTCAACGATCTTCGTCACTGTCACATCGAGAAAGTAGCGATCGTGCGAGATCAGGATAAAAGCATTCGGATAATTATTGAGATAGTCCTCAAGCCAGTTGCGCGCCTCGATATCGAGGTGGTTGGTAGGCTCGTCGAGCAGCAAGGCTTCCGGCTTCTCCAGCAATAGCTTGGCGAGTGCGATGCGCATCTGCCAGCCACCCGAAAATTCCTCGCAAGGCTTTCCCCACTCGTCCTTGCTAAAGCCGAGACCAGTGAGGATCGTCCCCACTTGCATCTCGATCGTGTAGCCGTCCTTGGCCCGGAACTCGCTATCGAGCCGCGAGAATTTGTCAGCCACCGAGCTGTAGGCACTGCTCTCCGGGTCGAGGTCCGACATCTCGGCAAGCGCCGTTCCCATATCCGTTTCAATCTGCCGCACGTGATCGAAAACGCTGGAGCACTCGGCGAAGACGCTGCGGCCTTCCATCTTCAAGCCGTCTTGCGGCAGGTAGCCCAGACGCATGTTCCGCATGGTGGAAAGCTCACCGGCATCCAGTTGCTCGAGGCCGGCGATTACCTTCAATAGCGTCGACTTGCCGGTGCCGTTGGCACCCACCAGACCGATCCGGTCCTTGGGGCCGATGAGCCAGTTCACATCATCAAAAAGTACTTTCGCACCAAAACGCTTGCCGACATTCGTGAATTGAATCATTACTGCCTGAGAATTACCTGTCCGCCGCGATCCGGCATCAACTTGCCCGACTCGACTGCCACCTTGCCATTCACCAGCACCCAATCAAAGCCGCTCGAATATTGGTGCGGATTTTCGAAACTCGCGTTGTCGCGCGGCAACTCGGGATCGAAGACCACCAGGTCGGCGGCAAATCCTTCGCGCACCAGGCCCCGATCCTTGAAGGCGAAGATTTGCGCCGGCAGCGAAGTCATCTTGCGCACGGCGTCTTCGAGCGTGAGCACTTTGCGTAAGCGTACGTACTCATTAAACACCCTCGCGTTGGTTCCGTAATTACGGGGGTGCAGGCGGCCTGTGCCGAACTCGACAACACCTCCATCGCTTGCTACGGCCGTATTGCGATAGCGCATGATGTTGGTTACATCGTCTTCGCTCATCGCCTTGGTCACCACGCTTACCCCGCCCCTCTCCATCAGCTCCAGCACCGTCTCTACGTCCGATTCGTGCGAGGCAGGTCGTCCACGTAGAGCTGAGATCTGGCGCAGGTTCTTACCCTCGTAGCTGGATTCAAAGCGGCAGGACGCAACGCTCGTATACTCGAAGTCGTCGTAGCCGCGCTTCTTGTTGAAGGCGAGCACTTCGTCGAAAACCCTCTTGCGCGTTGCCGGATCTTTCAGACGCTCGACAAGCTTTTCTTGTCCGCCAGCCAGAGCCCAGGTCGGCAGAGTAGTGCCAAGTGTGGTCGAGTAAGCGATGTAGGGATACTGGTCGACTGTCACATCGACTCCTTTGCCGCGGTATTCCTCAATCAGATCGAGCATCTTCTGCGTATTGCCCCAGAAGGCTTTGGTGTCCTGCTTGAGGTGCGAGATCTGCACGCGCGTTCCGGCGAGACGTCCGATTTCAGCCGCCTCGCGAATCGCCTCAAGCACCTTGTCTCCTTCGTCGCGCATGTGCGAGGCGTAGATGCCGTTGTAGCGCGCCGCGACCTTAGCCAGCTCCACGAGTTCTTCCGTGGTCGAATAGGTGCCGGGCACATACTCAAGGCCGGTCGAGAAACCAACCGCGCCCGCCTCCATCGCCTTGGCGACCAAGAGCTTCATACGGTCGATCTCTTGCGGGGTAGCCTTGCGATTGTCCGAGCCCATCACCTCGCGGCGTATCGAATTGTGACCAGCCAGCGTGGCCATGTTGATGCCAATTTTGAGCTTGTCGAGCTTGGCGAAAAAATCCTTCACATCAAGTTCCGAGCCTCCACAGTTGCCGGTAACGACGGTCGTCACCCCGTCGCGCAGGAAGTTTTCGGCCTGCGGAAAACGAACAATTCCCGACTCGGAATGGGTATGGATATCAATGAAGCCCGGGCTGACAACACGACCGGCGGCGTCGATCTCCTTGGTGCCAGACTTGCCCGTGAGCGCGCCGATCTTCGCAATCTTGCCCGCGCTGATTCCAATGTCGGCGCGGAACCACGGGTTGCCGCTGCCATCGACGACGCGGGCGTTGCGGATCAGAATGTCGTAGTCGGCCGCAAGGCAACCGAGAGCCAGCAGGCTCAGAGCGGGGAGACGGTTCATGTCGTGTCAGTTTACGAAAAAATCGAAGCTGCGGGCGATGAAGCGGCGCAGATCCTGCCTCGGGACGATGGCATCGAGAAAGCCGTGCTGGACGAGAAACTCGCTGCGCTGGAAGCCTTCCGGCAGTTTCTGGCGTATCGTTTGCTCGATTACGCGCGGTCCGGCAAAGCCGATTAGTGCGCCGGGTTCGGCAATGTTCAAATCTCCAAGCATGGCGAAGGACGCAGTCACCCCGCCAGTTGTGGGGTCCGTAAGGACGCTGATGTAGGGGACGCCCAGTTCGTCGAGAAGCATCAAAGCCGCCGAGATCTTGGCCATCTGCATCAGGCTGACGGCACCTTCCTGCATGCGGGCACCACCAGTTGCGCTAACAATCACCAGCGGATTCTTGGTCTCAAGCGACCGTTCGATGGCGCGGGTGATCTTCTCGCCCATTACGGCACCCATGCTGCCGCCGATGAACTTGAGTTCCATCGCACAGGCATTGACGGTGTGGTCGCCGATCTTGCCCTGACCGCTCAAGATCGCATCCTTCATCCCGAGCGCCTCTTGCATTGCGGCGAGGCGGGCTTTGTAGGGCTTGGAATCCGAGAAGTTCATCGGATCGGTTGAGGCGAGGTCGGCGTCAAATTCGGTCCACACACCATCAAAGAGAAGATCCATTCGATCTTTGGCGTCGATACGGAAATGATGCTGGCACTTCGGGCACACCTGGTGGTTGTCCTCCAGATCCTGCCGGAAGATGATCTGCTTGCACCCTTCGCATTTGATCCAAAGACCTTCCGTTCGGACTATACGGTCACCGTCGCTGGGAGTACCGATCCCAGGCTTATCGCGCTTGAACCAAGACATGAATCTCTAGTTTAGCGGGGATAGGGATGCCCGCGCAAAGTGGCGAAGGCGCGATAGATCTGTTCGGCCAGCATGGCTCGAGCAAGTTCATGCGGAAAAGTCATCGCCGAGAGAGACAAAAGCAGGTCGGCGCGCGGTTTCCAAAGGGGCGGCAGGCCATCGTGGCCGCCGATTAAAAAAACTACATCTCGACCCAATCTTTCGCCTTCGGAAAAGAAATCAATGAAGCGGGCGGAATCCCAGGTTTTTCCCGCCGGGTCCAGAAAAACCTTGTGAGCCGAGGAATGCCGGGCAAACAAATCGTAGCGTTCCGGGTGAATCTCGCGCATGGCGACACTGGTCCAGCGGCCAGTGCGCTTCAGGAACTCTTCGGCGATGGCATTGGCATGTTTGTCCCGGGCTTTGCCGATATAGAGCAGGTCTAAGCGCATGATCGATACTATAGATATTCCCGCACATGTCACTGGAACTTAGTATCCGTATGCAGGACGGCGCAACGCGCATCGTCCCGCTTCTTGAATCAAACATTGGGCTTGGCCGCTCCACGACCAATGAACTTTGTTATCCGGAAGATTTTGGGCTCTCGCGCCAACACCTCATCTTTGAGAAGGCGCACGGGCAGTGGACGATCCGCGACCTCGGCAGCAAGAACGGCACGGTTGTCAATGGCTTTCGAATTTCAGCGCCGACCCAACTAGGCGAGGGCGATGTCATCAATGCGGGTCACCTGCAAATCACTTTTGCCGGACAGGACGACCCGGAAACATTGAGCCAGACAGTGATGTTCGTCGAACATCCGGATGTCGAATCGGCACCTGGCAACACCGTCGTCTCCAGCCTGAAAGACTTCAATCCCGTGCAGTCGATGTCGAACGAACGCCACGCAACCGCTCTCGTTCGTGCGGGCCGGGAATTGGCGGGACACCGCCCGTTGAGCGAACTGTTTCAACTGATTCTGGACCTGTCGGTGGATGCAGTTGGTGGTTCCAGAGGCGTATTGATGACCCTCGAAGGCGATGATTTGATGCCGCGAGCCAATCGGGGCGAAGGATTCCGCATCTCGAAAACCGTACGCGATCAGGTGCTGCGCGACAAGAATTCTCTGCTGGTCCGCGACACTTCCATGGATGAGATGTTCAAGCTGCAGGCGAGCATCGTGATGCAGCGGGTTCGTAGCTTCATGGCTGTCCCGCTCCAGACCAACGAAAAGGTGATCGGGCTTCTGTATATCGATATGCCCGACATTACGCGCGAGTTCTCGAAAGAGGATTTGAGTCTTCTGACCGTGATGTCCAATGTCGCGGCGATCCGCATCGAGCACGCCCGCCTCAACGAGGTGGAGCAAGTGGAACGGATGATGTCGAAGGAACTCTCGCAAGCCGGCGAGATACAGCGTGGTCTCTTGCCTACAGCAGCGCCCAAAGTACCGGGGATGGATCTGGCCGGCTACAATTTGCCTTGCAATACCGTAGGCGGGGACTATTTCGACTTTTTTGAACTCTCCGGCGGCAAGATCGCCATCGTCGTGGGAGACGTAGCTGGCAAGGGAATGCCTGCGGCCATGCTGATGTCGAGCCTGCAGGCACGCTTGCAGATTCTGGTTGAAACGGACGAGCACCCAGGTAGCATCGTGACCCGCCTGAACAAGAGCATCTCGGGCAATTGCCCCGAAAACCGCTTCATTACATTTTTTCTCGCCATCATGGACCCGGCAAACGGCGAGATTCAGTATTGCAACGCCGGTCACAATCCACCCTTGCTGGTTCGAGCCAGCGGAATTACGGACAAGCTCGAAGGCGGCGGAATCATCCTGGGCATCTTGCCCTTAGCGCAGTACACCGAGCACGAGGCGGTGATTCGATCCGGAGACACGCTGGTGCTCTACAGCGACGGCGTAAGCGAAGCAATGCCGAACGGGATCGACGAAGAATTTGGCGAGATGCGGATCTCGATGTCGATCCTGAACCGGACCAGCCAAAGTTCGAACCAGATGATCGAAGGCGTGATCGAAGATTTGCAGCAATGGTGCGCCGGTAGCCCTTATGCGGACGACGTCACACTACTGATCGTCAAAAAGTTGTAGAATCCTCTAGGGGATTTAATCGATGTACTCATACGGGGTGAGTGTTTTCTTTCCTGCGTACAACGACGCGCCTTCGCTGCCGCCGTTGATCGGGAAAACGTTTGCCGTGCTCGAAGAGCAGGTCGCCGACTTTGAAGTCATTGTCGTCAATGACGGCAGTGCGGACAACACCGCCGAGGTGTTGCAGAGCCTCGCCGCGAAGTATGGCCCGAGGATGCGCATCGTGACGCATGCCGTGAACCGGGGCTACGGCGGCGCATTGCGCAGTGGTTTTGCAGCGGCAACCAAAGAGTTTGTTTTCTATACCGACGGGGACGGCCAATACGACGTGGGGGAACTGCCGAAGCTACTGGCCCTGATGACGCCCAATGTCTCCTTTGTAAATGGCTACAAAATCGAACGCAACGACCCTTGGCACCGCATCTGGATTGGCAAGGCGTATAACCAGTTTGCCCGTCTGATGTTCCATGTCCGCTTGCGCGACATCGATTGTGATTTCCGTCTGATCCGGCGCAGCCTGCTTGATCTGATTCATCTGGAATCGACTTCCGGAACCGTGTGCGTCGAGCTGGTACGCAAGCTGGAACTCTGCGGCATGAAGGTGGAAGAAGTTGGGGTGCATCACTATCCCCGCATCCACGGCAAGAGCCAGTTCTTTCGCATCAAGAGTCTGGCAACGACCTTCTACCAACTCTTTCGGCTTTGGTGCTGGCTGCTGGTATTTCCCCGGCTTGGGCTAAAGCGGGCCAATGCGCATTCCAATAGTTAACCTGAAGCCTTCGCTTGAAGAGACTCGCAGTGCGTGGGAGCAAAACCTGGCTGCGCTAATGGAGCGCGGTTTTTTCATTCTGGGCCCGGAACTGGTCCGCTTTGAAGAAGAGTTGGCTCGTACTCTTTTCGCCCGCTTTGCGGTTGGAGTGAGTTCCGGCTCGACGGCGATTGAAGTATGCTTACGTGATGCAGGCATCACCGAGTCGAAGCAAGAGGTGATCACTTCCGCCATGACGGCACCATTTACGGGCGTTTCCATTGCGGCCGCTGGTGCAACTCCGTGCTTTGCCGACATCGACCCGGAAACGCTGCAGGTAGACCCTGGCGATCTCGGCAACCGCATCGGCAGGAAGACTGCGGCGCTAGTGCCGGTGCATCTTTATGGGCAGCCCTGCGAAATTGCGAAGGTGGCCCGGATCGCGAAGGCTAGCAGGCTGAAGCTGATTCAGGACGCTTGTCAATCGCACGGGGCGTTGCCCTTTACGCAGTATGGCGACTATGTTGCGCTCAGCTTCTACCCGACCAAGAACCTGGGTTGCCTGGGGGACGGAGGGGCGATTCTGACGGATAACCCTGCGGTGGCCAAGCGGCTGCGGCAGATTCGCGATGGCGGCCGGGGCAGTGGTGGTTTGCCGAAGAATCAGATCGCGTATGTGAAGGGGATCAACGCGCGGCTCGATGAATTGCAGTGTTGCTATCTGAATGCTTTTCTGCCTCAGCTCAATCGCTGGAATGAGCAGCGCCGCAGGCTGGCGCTTGTCTATGACGAGATGCTAGGCGGCACAAAGGGCATTCAACTCATCCGGCGCAGCCCGGAGAGTGTATGTCATCTCTATGTGATCCGGGCGGCACGCAGGGATAAACTGCGCGACTTCCTGACAAGCCAGGAAATTGGTACGGGTATCCATTACCCGGTGCCGCTGCACTTACACCCGGCCTTCGCCGCAGCCAGGCAGAAGAAAGGCGACTTGCCGCATGCCGAAAAGGCGGCGAAAGAAATCATTTCACTCCCGCTGTGGCCTCAACTGCCCGAGCAACAAGTGCGAGAGGTGGCGGAAGCCGTCCTCCGCTTTTACAATTTCTAAGTCATTATGGACCTATCCACATACCAAGGCCGCTCCGTTCTAGTTACAGGAGGACTGGGTTTCATCGGCAGCAATGTCGCTTTGCGATTGGCCAGCCTGGGCGCAAAAGTGACAGTTGCCGATTCATTGATTCCGGGATGCGGGGCGAATCGATTCAACATCGCGGGTGCCAACATCGAGCTGATCGAGGCGGATCTGAGCGAACCCGCACAACTTGAGACGGCGATCGCCGGGGCGAGTGTGATCTTCAACCTCGCGGGCGAAATCAGTCATATCCATTCGATGGAATATCCGGAACGCGATCTGCAGATCAATACGGTGTCGCAGTTGCGCTTTCTCGATGCCTGCCGCCGCCTGAACCGCGGCGTTCGGGTGATCTACGCCGGTACACGCCAGGTGTTTGGACGGCCCCGCTACCTGCCCGTCGACGAAGAACATCCGATCCGACCGGTGGACTTCAACGGGGTTCACAAGTACGCCGCTACGATGTACCACCTGATGATGAGCGACCTTGGGGACCTGGACGCGATCGTGCTTCGCCTTACCAACGTATACGGGCCGCGCATGAGTTTGAACGTGACAGGCCAGGGGTTTCTGGGCGTCTTCTTCCGGAAGGCCTTGCTGGGAGAGCCGATCACCGTATATGGAGAAGGCGAACAGTTGCGCGATCCGGTGTATGTGGATGACGTGGTGGAAGCGTTTTTGCAAGCGGGTATTGTGACTACAGCGGCAAAGCGCGAATGTAATATCGGTGGGCCTGAAGCGCTCCCGCTCCGGCAGATTGCGCTGGAGATCGGCGGCAGGGTGGAGCTGATTCCCTTCCCAAGCCACTTACAGGCTATCGATATCGGTAGTTACTATACCGATTCGCGGCGGGCGAAAGAGATGATTGGCTGGGAAGCGAAAACCACGTTGGCCGAGGGGGCGGCGAAGACGCTGACTTACTACCGGGAGCACTTTAGCGAGTATCTCAATCCCGACGAGAAGTTAAGGCGGGAACTGCCCGAGCATGCGGGCATCCGGCGGCGTCTTGAGTTCAAGGCGATTCCATGAACCCGGCGGAATTTCAAAACATTGCCCGGGCCGAGGAAGAGATGTGGTGGTTTTCGGGGATGCGAAAGATCCTCGAGGCCTGGATTTCACGACTGCCCGGCGATCGCTTCGACCGCGTGCTGGAAGGCGGTTGCGGTACGGGGTTCATGTCCACATGGCTCGCGCGGCGCTATGGCTGGCGGATGTTTCCGGTGGATCTCGATTTCGCGGGGCTGGCGTTTGGCAAGCAATCGGGGGTGCCGCGAATGGTTCAATCCGATATTGCGCTGCTCCCGTTTGCGGGCGAAAGCTTTGATGCCCTCGTGAGCCTCGACGTACTAGTACACTTTCCGCGTGGCGGCGAGGCGGCGGCGCTGGGTGAATTCTACCGTGTGCTGAGGCTAGGGGGGAGTCTGATTCTGCGGGTTTCCGCGCTCGATATCCTGCGGAGCCGGCACTCGATTTTTGCGCACGAACGGCAGCGCTTTACGAGCGGGCGGATTGAAGATGCCGTGCGTAAGGCCGGATTCAAAGTAGCCGACTGCTCTTATGCCAATTCGCTTTTGTTGCCCGTGGCGCTTTTCAAATTTCGCGTTTGGGAAGAATTGACGCAGCAAGAACCACAGAGCGGGGTTGCGGTGCCTGCGGCTCGGTTGAATCGCTTGCTGGAAAGCATATTGGGAGTAGAGGCGGCGTGGCTGCGCCGGGGCGGCCGCTTCCCTTTGGGGCAAAGCATCCTAATACTTGCCACTAAAGAGTCCTAAGTAAGATCCCCCCTAAAGTCTCCTAGTAAAATCGCCGATGCATAGGAGAGAGCGGATCTGTCTCCAAAACGGAATTCTGCAAATTTTTATGAAAAAAAATGTCATTCCTCTTGTCGTGATCGCGCTGGTAGTAGCGGTTCTGTCTACGGGAATTTTTTATGGGCTGATCGTCAGCCGCATGGATGGATCAGCTCCCGCTGCCGCCACGTTGCGTTTGATTGCGGCGGTGGAGTTGGAAAAGGGCCGCGTTCTTAAGCCCGGCGACTTCCAGCTTGGCCCTGCCGCAGATCCTGGAACTCCCAGCCCAGCGAAAGCGGAGGACCTTATAGGCCGCACGGTAAAGGAGAAAGTGGAGGCGGGCAAAGTGATTACAGAGAGCGCGTTGTCAACTTTTTCGCAGCGCGGACTCCCGTCCGGGATTCCCGACGGAATGCGAGCGGTAACGGTTCACATTTCGGATTCTTCGAGTGTTGTGCAGATGATCAGCCCAGGGGACCGGGTGGATGTGCAGGCACTGATCAGCAGGAACCGCAATGGGGAGACCGATGTGGAATTGCGCACGTTGTTGCAGAATGCAACTGTCTTCAACGTGTCGGCAGAAACCAACCCCAGTTTGCAGGGACGTGCGGTACTTACGGTGTTGAGTTCGCCGCAGGAGGCAGAGCGCCTGAGCGTGGCCGACGCGGGAGCGCGTTTGCGCGTGGTTTTGCGGAATCAAGCCGATCAGAAGATCGTGCCGCTCGGGATCATGTCTAAAGGAATCGTATCGTCGCTCAATTTGGGTGCCGCACCGAAGCCTGTCGTGACCAGTAACTTTGTTTCGTCTCCAGCGAGTCGTCTGCTTCCCCATGCGGTGGAACTCGAGGTCAGTTTGATTGAGGTTTCAGCCGATCAATTGGCAGCACTCGCTCCCGGGTTCAAAACAGGCACTCTCAGTGTTTCGAGTTCGGCCAGCCAGCAGGATATACACGGGAAGCTAGAAGAGCTGAAGCAGAACCAGAAGGCAACGCTGCTTGCGACTTCACGGCTAACGGCAGACCAATCGGGAGAATTTTCCTGGAAAGCGTCGGATTTGGCATCGTTGCGCGTCCGTATCGAACCGCTACCGAATTACATTGACGGTGGAGCGAACTTGCGAATTCAGCCGGAGACGATGTTGCCGCTTTCGGGGACCTCGGCCACAAGGCGAGTTGATTCGAGCATCCAGTTGGGTCAGCATCAGTTTGCGATCGTGGGAGGGCTGCTGCCGTCTCAGGAAGCAGCACAATTGCGTGAGAAGCTGGCACCGGGAACTAAGTCGAATGGCGGTGAGTTAGTGCTACTCATCAGTCCCGTACAGAAGAAATAGATCAAGAAATGACGTCTGCACTGCTACTGCCGCTCATCTTCACGGCAACCTTCGCCCTAGTGGGGCTGGGGCTGTATTTTGCGGCGGGCTGGCTCAACCTGAGCAATGCAACAGGCGGTGGAGTGGAGATTGGGACGGCGAGCGACGATGGCGGCGGCCCGATCCTGCTAAGAACCGAGAACGTATCGAGTATTACGTTCTGGGCGGCGCTGCTCGAGCGATTTCGCTTTGTACCGAATCTGCGGCGGCAGATCGCGGATGCCGGCCTCAATTGGTCTGTGGGCCGTTTTACATGCATGATGCTGCTGGCTGGAGCGTCTACGGGGGTAGTTTTATCGAGAATCGCGTGGCTGCCCGTCATTGGCATTGCGGGGGGTGCAATGCTAGCGACCGTGATTCCCTTCTTCTATGTGAGTAATAAGCGGAGCAAACGCTTCGACTTATTCGACCAGAACTTCCCGGATGCACTGGATTCGCTGGGAAGGGCGATGCGGGCCGGACATGCGTTGGCCGCCGGGATGGAAATGGTGGCATTCGAGGCTGCACAGCCGGTGAACGGAGAATTCCGCAAAGTACTCGAAGAGTGGCGGCTGGGGCGGAGTTGGGATGAGGCACTGGATCATCTTGTCCAGAGAGTTCCGCTGGTGAGTGTCAGCCTCTTTGTCGCGGCGGTCAGAATGCAGAGCCGAACGGGCGGCAAGCTGCATGAGATCCTTGGCCGCATTTCAGAAGGGGTTCGTGACGCGACTGCGCTTGATGGCGAAATCCGGGCCATCAGCGCCCACGGCAAGCTGACAGGCCTGATATTGACGATATTGCCAATTGGCATCGCGCTGATGTTGCACTGGACGTCACCGGGTTATCTGAATATTCTTCTCGACCATCCGGTTGGAAAGTATCTGATCATCACGGCGATCACGTTTCTCATCGCTTCACACTTCGTCATACGCAAAATTCTGGACATCAGGATCTAAGATGGAAGTCATTCTAATCGGCGGATGTTTTCTTTTCGTGCTCGCCACTGTGTTGTGCGGGGGTTACTGGTTTCTTCGCGAGCCGACTGCAGATAGAAGCCAGGAAGAGAGCCCGGTGAGCGTTTCGCTGAACCAGGAGGACGGCCCGATCCGTCAAACACTGGAGAAAATCGGGCGCATCGTTTCGACTGCGAACGATCCCGATCACCCGATTCGCGCCCGTCTGATCGCAGCGGGCTACCGAGCACCCGATGCAGTACAGGCCTTCTATGGCATTAAAACCGTCGCTGCACTGCTACTTGCGCTCGGGGCGATGATCCTGGGTATTGCACTCGGAGCTGTGTTCACAACCGCCGCAGTGGTGGCGTTTTGTACGGCAGGTATCGGATATCTGGCCCCCGACTGGATTCTCAGTTCGATGGAAAAACGGCGCAAACAAAAGCTGCGGCAGGCAATGCCGGCAGCGCTTGACCTGCTGGTGCTCAGTCTCGAAGCCGGGCAGGGGCTCGACAGCACATTGCTCGATACCAGCAGGGAGCTCAAACGTGTCTATCCGGATCTGAGCGAAGAACTAGGCTTGGCAAATATGGAGATGCGTGCAGGCCAATCGAGAGCCGACGTTCTGGATCGTCTGGCGCAGCGCACGGGGGAGGCGGAAGTCAAAAAGCTGACAAATCTTTTACTCGACGGCGACCGCTTTGGTACTGCGCTTGGGCCGGCATTGCGGAATCATGCAAAATACACGAGGCTACGGCGGCGGCAACTCGCACAGGAAAAAGCCCGCAAGACGAGCGTGAAGCTGGTTTTTCCGGTCTTTTTTCTGATCTTTCCCTGCATCCTGCTAGTCACTCTGGGGCCCGCAGTTTTGCGGTTGATGGAAGGCCTCGGCAAGATGGTCAACTCGACCCAGTAGATCTACGTTTTGTGGATGATCTGCGCAAGGATTCCATTGCGAGTTTAGGCCGTACCGATGAGGCGAGTGCGGGAAGTCCGGCCCGAGTGATCGTAAGAAGCTTGGGCTGGAACAGGGATCGAGGATCGTACAAATCCGGGCATAGTGGTCACACAGACCAAAAGGAAAGACCCGCCGAAGCGGGCCTAATTCAACGAGTCTAAAGGGGTTATTTGGAGCCGGT